>NZ_LWEZ01001902.1:0-780 GCF_001634945.1 Alcanivorax sp. HI0044 | reverse complement strand
TGGCAACCGGAACAGGCCGGAATACCGTTGGCCATATCGCCACCGCGGTAGAGCTGTTCACCCTGCTCCACCCAGTCAGCGCTGGCCTGCCCGGCTTCCGGGGTCAGGCTGGCGTAGAAGGCCGCCACGTCCTGCATGTCCTGCTCGCTCATACCGGCCACCTGGCCCTGCATGACGGCGTTTTCACGGGCGCCGGACTTGAAATTTTCCAGCTGTTTAACCAGGTACTCTTCCCCCTGGCCAGCCAGTTTCGGGTAAGTCCCGGTAAGGGTCTTGTTACCATCCTGACCGTGGCACGCGGCGCAGGGAGCGGCTTTTGCTTTGCCTGCCTCAGCATCACCGGCCGCCATGGCCTGGGTGGCTGCCACAGCAGCAGCCATCAGCACGAACAGTTTGAAAAACTTCATGGCCTATCCTTCAGTACAGCGTCTTATTTGCTTTTGGACATGTACTCAATCAGAGCACGGTATTCTTCGTCGCTACAGTCGTTGCACATGCCTTTTGGCGGCATGGCGTTGAACCCTTCCTTCACGTGCTTCACCAGCGTATCCATACCTTTATCCAGGTGTGGCTTCCAGGCAGCTTCATCATGAGAGATCGGAGCTCCAGCGGCGCCGGAGGAATGACAGAATGTACAGCTGCTGTTGTAACGCTCCTCTACGGTTGCTGCATTGGCAGCCCCCATCACCAGAACCATTGCAATACCTGCTACAAAACCCTTCATACCCTACCTCTTCTATGCTGGCGTCGCCGCTGGCGAAGTCCGTTTGCCGTTGCAGG
>NZ_LWEZ01001901.1:0-795 GCF_001634945.1 Alcanivorax sp. HI0044 | reverse complement strand
GTAAGACAACACCTTGGGATGATCCACACCGGGGATGCCCGGGGTACGCGGAACCACACCCGTAGCAATCACGATTTCGTCAAAGCCCGCCGCTTCCAGATCGGCAATTTCAACGCGCGTATTCAGCTTCATGGTAACGCCGGTGCTTTCCAGTTTTTTGCTGAAATAGCGAATGGTGTTGTGAAACTCTTCCTTGCCGGGCACTACCTTGGCCATATTAAACTGACCACCAATTTCCCCCGCCTGATCAAACAGGGTCACCGCATGGCCTCGCTCTGCCGCCACCGTGGCACAGGACAAGCCCGCCGGGCCGGCACCAACGACCGCCACTTTTTTCGGCTTGGCCGTTTTCAGGTACAACAACTCGGTCTCGTGACAAGCACGGGGATTGACCAGACAGGACGCCCGCTTGAGCTGGAAGGTATGGTCCAGGCACGCCTGGTTACAGGCGATACAGGTGTTGATCTCATCCGCCTTGCCCTGCTCGGTTTTCTTCACGAAATCCGGGTCCGCCAGCAACGGGCGCGCCATGGAGACCGCATCCGCCTGGCCAGCGACCAGAATGGCTTCTGCCACGTCCGGATCGTTAATGCGGTTGGAGGCCACCACGGGAATGGAAACCACGTCTTTCACCTGGCGGGTGGCGTCCACAAAGGCGGCTCTGGGCACAGAGGTCACGATGGTGGGCACACGCGCTTCGTGCCAGCCAATCCCGGAATTGATCAGGCTGGCGCCCGCCGCTTCCACTTCTTTGGCCAGCGCCAGAACCTCTTCACGGGTGGCCCCGTCCGGCAC
>NZ_LWEZ01001900.1:0-1441 GCF_001634945.1 Alcanivorax sp. HI0044 | reverse complement strand
ATACTCGAACGTCATCCCCAGACGCTTACCCACTTCTTCGTAGGCCTCTACCACACCGCCCAACCCTTGGCGGAAGCGGTCCTTGTCCAGCTTTTCGCGGGTATCCTTGTCCCACAGGCGGCAACCGTCCGGGCTGAATTCATCGCCCAGCAACACTTCACCATTAAACACACCAAATTCCAGCTTGTAATCCACCAGCAGCATGCCACCGTCCAGAAACAGCTGCTTGAGCACATCGTTCACCTGGAAGGTAAGCGCTTTCATCTGCGCCACCTGCTCATCGGTGGCCCAGCCAAAGCTTTGAATATGGTAATCATTGACCATGGGGTCGCCCAAGTCATCATCCTTGAGGAAGAATTCGAATGTGGGCGGGTTCAATTCCAGCCCTTCTTCCACGCCCAGACGACGACAAATGGAGCCTGCGGCGATGTTACGCACCACGCACTCCACCGGGATCATGTCCATCTTCTTGACCAGGGATTCGGTGGCCGACAGGGTTTTCTCGAAGTGGCAGGGAATACCCGCCGCTTTCAGCTTTTCCATGATGGCCGCGTTGAACTGATTGTTCACCGCTCCCTTGCGTGCCAACGCCTCCTTTTTCTTGCCGTCAAAGGCAGAGGTGTCATCACGAAACAGCATGATCAGCTTGTCCGCGTCATCGGTGGTGTACACAGACTTGGCTTTGCCGGCATACAACTCGTCGCGTTTTTCCATGGAAAGGCCTATTACTCAGGTCAGTATTAATGTACTTGCAGCCAGTCAAACCCTTCCGTCTGGCTGGCAACGCCAATTCGTTCACGCCCCTGGGTAATCACCCGTTCGACCGCATCCAGTGCGTGCCGGGACGTGTTGTTCTGTTCGCTCAGGTGCGAGAGCACCAGGTGTTGCAGGCGGTCCACATTGGCCTGGCGCAGCAACGCCGCCGCCTGATCATTGCTCAGATGCCCCAACATACCACCCACGCGCCGTTTCAACGATGATGGATACGGCCCCGACGCCAGCAACTGGGGGTCGTGATTGCATTCCAGTACCAGCGCATCACATTCCCGGTAGGCATCCACCACGTGGGGAGTAATCGCCCCCAGGTCCGTCAGCACCCCCACGGTGCGCTGCTGCCAGGAAAAACGGTACTGGCAAGGTTCGCGGGCATCGTGGGGCACCAGCACCGGCAGGATCTCCATGGCCCCCAGGCTAAACGCCCGGCCGGGGCGAACTTCCTGCCAATCGGCGCCTTTCAGCGTCGCCCGCTTGTCATGCACCGCACTGGCGGTACCAAAGGAGCTATACACTGGACAGCCCACCTTGCGGGCCAGCGCCCCGGCGCTGCGAATATGATCGCCATGCTCATGGGTAACCAGAATCGCACTGAGCTGATCCGCTGCCAGCCCCAGCCTCCCCAGCCGCGCCTCGGTTTCTTTCACCGTGAAACCGCAATCGATCA
>NZ_LWEZ01001899.1:0-872 GCF_001634945.1 Alcanivorax sp. HI0044 | reverse complement strand
CATGGTTGCCTTATTGCTCTCGGGGGAGTTCCCGGTGGCGGACCTGAAGCGCAATGCCTTTGTCGCGCAGGGTCCATGCCAGCTGCTCGGTGATAAAGACTGAGCGATGGCGCCCGCCGGTGCAGCCGATGGCGACGGTCACGTAGCTGCGATCACTGTGGGCAAACGCCGGTAACCAGCGCACCACGAAATCGCCGATGTCCTTGAGCATGTCGTGACTGGCCTGATGCTGGCTGAGGAAATCGATGATGCAGTCATCCTTGCCGGTAAAGGGGCGCAGGTCTGCATGCCAGTGTGGGTTGGGCAATACCCGTACATCGAACACCAGGTCCGCGTCGGTGGGCAGGCCATTCTTGAAGCCAAAGGATTCCAGCTGCAGAGACAGGGCGGCTTCACGGTGGGCCACCCGCTCGCGCATCAGGTTGCGCAGGGTGTGGACGTCGTGGTTGCTACTGTCGATAACCAGGTCGGCGCGCTGGCGGATGTTGGCCAGCAGTTCCCGTTCATGGCCGATGGCGTCGGCCAGTGAGCGCTCGCCAGTGCCCAGCGGGTGGCGACGACGGGTTGCGCTGAAGCGGGTCTGCAGGGTGTGGTCATCCGCGTCCAGGTAGACGATTTCACTGTGTACCTGCTGTTCGTTCAGGGCTTCAAGGATGTTGTCGAAAGCCAGTAACTGGGCGGGGAGGTTGCGGGCATCAATGCCCACAGCGACCCGTTCAATCGGAGGCTCGCCCTCGCTGAGCTGTTTCGCCAGTGTCGGCAGCATGCCGGCGGGCAGGTTGTCGAAACAATAAAATCCCTGGTCCTCCAGCGCTTGCAGTGCGGTGGTTTTCCCGGACCCGGAACGGCCACTAATAATCGTGAGTTTCATG
>NZ_LWEZ01001898.1:0-815 GCF_001634945.1 Alcanivorax sp. HI0044 | reverse complement strand
CGGAACAGGCCGTCACTAAAGTCACGGGTGTGAGGCATGTGGTTGGTACCAAACCAACAGGTAGAGAAAGGGCGCATCTCGAAGGGGTTGCGGAACTTATGCTCAACCGTTGCTGGCTCACCTGAGACAATGCCTTTCAGGCTGGCATCGTCCATCTTTTCGCCTTGCTTGATCTCAGTAACGATATTCACAAGCTTTAAGTGGAGGTGGGCACGCTGAAACGGATTATCAAAGCGGGAAGGTTGAACACCGGCCACGTTGGCGGATCCCGCTAGTGCCTCAAGCACTGCCAGCAGCACTGACTTTCCATTGGCTCCGCCGCCTACAAGAATTACAAACAACTCATAGTTGCAGTGCGCCATCAGCGAGTAGCCAATTGCCTCAAGCAAAGCCTGCACCTTCTGTTCGACGTCATCGTCACCCTTAAACACTTCGGCCAGGAATTGCTGAAATCGAGGCGCTGTTGCATTTGGGTCGAACTTCACCGGCACCTGAGTAGTGCGGTAATGTTCCCGGTTGTGAGGCTCCAACTTCCAGCCATCAGCGGATAGCATCAGCTCACCATTGGGGCAGTTAACACATTCAGCTGGGCCTTGGTTGAACTCAAGCTCGGGTTGGTAGGTTTCCGTTAATAACAGGTCGGTAACACTGTCCACAACGGATTTGCGCACATCTGCACCATTATCTGACAGATAGCCCTGCACCCACTGCCTGACCGCTCTGCTCTCCTGTTGCTGCCAGAATCCACGCTCGCTCCAGCGCATTACTGAAGCAGCGGTGGTAATAACGTTGTCCCTGCCAATCTCAGAAGCTAA
>NZ_LWEZ01001897.1:0-1028 GCF_001634945.1 Alcanivorax sp. HI0044 | reverse complement strand
AGATCAAGACCAGCTATTGTGCCCCCATCGGCCACCGTCAGGAAAACGGCGATTACCAGGAATCTTGGCAGCCCCAGCCCATGAGTGAAGCGGCACTGCAACGCTCCCGCGACGTCGCACTGGCGATTACCGACGCACTCGGTGGTCTGGGTATCTTCGGGGTCGAGTTGTTTATCAAAGGCGACCAGGTGTACTTCAGCGAAGTGTCTCCCCGCCCCCACGACACCGGCCTGGTGACACTGATTTCCCAGACCCTTTCCGAATTCGCCTTGCATGCCCGGGCCATTCTTGGTCTGCCAGTCCCGGAAATCGAGCAGCGGGGTCCCTCAGCATCATCCGTATTGCTGGTACAAGGCCAATCAGAGGCCATGCGTTACCATGGCCTGGACACCGCCCTGGCCGACACGGATACCGAAGTGCGCCTGTTCGGTAAACCGGATATCAACGGCAGTCGGCGCCTGGGCGTTGCACTGGCCAAAGCCGACAGCATTGACGCGGCACGCAACAAGGCAAACACCGCCAGCGCCGCACTCAACGTCGACCTGTAACCCTTAAAGGAATCGCACATGCAGAATCAGGATACGCACAGCAAGGTGATCGGTTACTTACTCTGGATCTTCGGGTTCATGGGCGCCCACCGTTTTTACTATGGCCGCCAACTCACCGGCACACTCTGGTTTTTTACTCTCGGGCTGTTCTTCATCGGCTGGATCATCGACCTGTTTCTGATCCCCGGCATGGACGACGCGGCAGATACACGCTACGAAGCCGGTAGCGTCGATTACAATATCGGCTGGATTCTGCTCACCTTTCTCGGCATTTTCGGCATTCACCGCTTCTACATGGGCAAGGTCATCACCGGCATTATCTACCTGCTGACTGCCGGCCTGTTCGGGCTGGGGATTCTCTATGATTTCTGGACACTGAACGGCCAGATCGCTGAGAAAAACCGTCTGGTCTAACGCCTGCCGGACGCCTGATGCTGGAAGCCCGATGCCTGACGAAGAAAAGCACTGACGAAACTGTCT
>NZ_LWEZ01001896.1:0-809 GCF_001634945.1 Alcanivorax sp. HI0044 | reverse complement strand
AAACGCTTGCAAGAGTGGGTCGAATCCGGTGCTCACCTGTATTTCTGTGGCGACAAGCAACGTCTTGCCGACTGTGAAAAATCCCTGTCCGCCCTGTTTGACGCGGACACCTGGAAACAGCTGGGTAAAGACAAACGCCTGCACCGAAACCTGTATTAACCGCGAGGCAGACCATGACTGATCGAAGCTGCGATCTGAGCCAGGACATCAGCGAGCTGCACGCCAACGAGCAGCTCAAAGCCAACAGCCAATACCTGCGTGGCACCATTTCTGAAAGCCTGGAAAACGCCATCACCGGTGCCGTCTCCGGCGACGACTCCCTGCTGATGAAATTTCATGGCATTTATCAACAGGACGACCGCGACCTGCGCGCCGGCCGGGCCCGCCGCAAACTGGAGCCCAACTACCAATTTATGGTGCGCATGCGCATTCCTGGCGGCACCCTGAGCAAAACCCAGTGGCAGGGCATCGACCAGTTGTCGCGGCGCTTTGCCGATCGCGGCATTCGCATTACCACGCGGCAGACCATTCAGCTCCATGGCATCCGCAAGCCGTATCTGCGAGCACTGATGCAGGGCATCCGTGACCTGGGCCTGGACACCATTGCCGCCTGCGGCGATGACAGTCGTGGCGTGGTGTGTGGCAGCAATCCGTCGCAATCTGCTATCCACCAGCAAGTGGCCGACCTGGCCCGGGAAACCAGCCAGCGACTGATTCCCAAAACCGGTGCCTACCCGCAAATCTGGTATCAGGAAGATCGCCCGGTCATGGCCGATGAGGACCCACAATACGGGCCGCTCTACTTGCCC
>NZ_LWEZ01001895.1:0-1730 GCF_001634945.1 Alcanivorax sp. HI0044 | reverse complement strand
TGCCGGAACGCTATGTGGCGCCCAGCCATGTGAAAGCAGTGGCCATGCTGTACAAGACGCCGCGGGTGTACAAAGACGCGAACACGCTGATTGATCCGCTAAACCCGGAAAGAACCGTGGATGTGATGGAGCTGCAGGGACAGCTTGGGTAACGGGCTGAAGAAAATGGGAGAATCGTGGGCGGAAATTTTCGGCAGAAAATTTCCGCCTTTTAGCTTTCTGAGAGAGCGTCGCTGTTAGCGTAGGCACGCAGTATTTTTACCACCTCTACCTTGTAGTGCTTGTACCAGCCAGTCTTTCCTAGTTGCTGTGCTACCTTATGCTCCGCCTGCTGCTTCCAGGCTTTAATGTCCGCCTCATCCTGCCAATACGACACAGCAATTTCCTGATCACCTTGCGTCGCACTGATGAAATCAGTGCAACCAAATCCTGCCATGGCCAGATCACGTAATTTTTCAGCCATGTCACCGTAACGTTCGTCCTGATCACCAACCGTGGCGGTGAAGATCACAGCGTACATACTCCATCCCTGTGTGTTCTTTTTCCTTATTTTGTAGGTCGCATTAGGCCGAAGGCCGTAATTCGACACTCACGCCGTCCTGCCCCCGGCCGAAGGTCGCAGGGCAAACGATCAGATACCCGCGATTTCGTCCTCTGTCAGTACCCGATATTCTCCCGGCGACAGATCCGCATCCAGTACGATTTCGCCGATCTGCTCCCGATGCAACCCCACCACCTTATTGCCGCGGGCAGCCAGCATGCGTTTAACCTGATGGTAGCGCCCTTCCGTGATAGTCAGCACCAAGGTGTGTGCATTCACCCGCTCAGCCCGGGCCGGCAAGGTCGGGCTGTCCTCGCCGCGTAGCAGGATTCCCTCACGCAAGGCCTGCAAATCCTCGTCACTGACCGGGTCTGCACAGGTCACCCGATAGCACTTGCCACAGGCATGGTTCGGGGACGTGAGGCGGTGAGACCACTGCCCGTCGGAAGTGAGCAGCACCAGCCCGGTGGTATCCCGGTCCAGCCGGCCGGCCGGGTGTACCTGGGTGCGCAACTCAGGCGGCAACAGGTCCAATACCGTGCGGTGCTCAGGATCATCCGTGGAGCAGACCACATCAACGGGTTTGTACAGCATCAGGTAACGATGGCCGGGAAGCTGCACGACTTCACCATGCAACATCACCACCTGATCCGGGCGCAACTGCAGGTTGGCTTTGGGTTTTGCTTCATCAGCGACCGTTACCGCCCCCCCGCTGATCAGCTTTTTCGCCTCCTTGCGGGTAAGGCCGGCACTGTGGGCAAGAAAATAGTCCAGACGCATAGGCAAAACCGTTACCAGAGAAACCGTCATGATAACCGACATAAGGTGTCTGGAGTGCACACCCATCACTGGTATCATAGCGACCCGATTTCACCCCCAGCGTTACCGGAGCCCCATGAGCAAACTCAATCCCCGCCAGCAGGAAGCCGTGAACTACGCCGACGGCCCCCTGCTGGTACTGGCCGGTGCGGGCTCCGGCAAAACCAGCGTGATCACCCGCAAGATCGCCTGGCTAATTCAGGAGCGGGGTATTCCGGCCCGCCATATCGCGGCGGTAACCTTTACCAACAAGGCCTCCCGGGAAATGAAGGAGCGGGTGCAACAGCTGGTCAGCCGCGACCTGACCCGGGGGCTGATTGTCTCCACCTTCCATAACCTGGGCCTGCGCATCCTCAAATCCGAATTGAAA
>NZ_LWEZ01001894.1:0-1051 GCF_001634945.1 Alcanivorax sp. HI0044 | reverse complement strand
TTCTCCGCCACCCTGATGTTTGTCGGTGGCGGCGTGGTGTTCATGCTGATCGATCGCGCGCTCGCCGCCAAAGGGGGCGCCATGTCGCAATTGCTGGCCATGCTTCTCGATTTTGTTCCCGAAGCTATCGCACTGGGCGCCGCGCTGGCAGTGGGAGGCGGCCAGGCGTTTCTGCTGGCGTTCCTGATTGGCATGCAGAATCTGCCGGAAGGGTTCAACGCCTACCGTGAAATACGTGATAGCGGCGGGCTTGCCCCGGGCAAGATCATTCTCGCCTTTGCCGGGCTATCCCTTCTTGGGCCTGTCAGCGCCTGGCTAGGCTTTGCGGTATTGGTAAACATGCCAGTCATACTGGGCGGCATTATGCTGTTTGCCAGCGGCGGCATTCTCTACCTGATTTTCCAGGACATCGCCCCGCAAGTTCCACTGAAGCGGTCCTGGGCGCCGTCACAGGGCGCTGTTGCCGGATTTGCCCTGGGTTTGGTGGGGCATCTGTTGGTGCAGTGAGTTGGGGCTATTATAGAACGGAGCGTAGCGGAGTAACGCACGTCGTTCCGTGCGGCCCGAAGGGTGAGCGAAGCGAATAACGCCGCTTGTGGCGCGAACCGAGCGACAGCGAGGCGAGAGAAATCAACGATATCGACCCTTCTTTCCGGCGCTGTCGAGCACTGATCTCCCCGATCGCCCTGCGGGTGATTTCCTTGCTTCGCAAGGTTCGCACCTCGAGAGGTACTCCTACAGTCGCGTCGTAGCCAGGCCGGGGTTATTCTCCCCAGCGTTTCACCAGGGTCTGCTCCACACCAAGATGATCGAGTAACCGGGCCACCATGAAATCCACCAGATCGTCCACGCTTTGTGGCTGGTGATAGAAACCCGGCGCGGCGGGCATGATGGTGACACCGAGGCGGGAAAGTTTGAGCATATTTTCCAGATGAATCGCAGAAAAAGGCGATTCGCGGGGCACCAGAATCAACTTGCGCCCTTCCTTGATCGCCACATCCGCAGCGCGCTCAATCAGGTTATCACT
This sequence comes from Alcanivorax sp. HI0044, assembly GCF_001634945.1. Classification (NCBI taxonomy): domain Bacteria; kingdom Pseudomonadati; phylum Pseudomonadota; class Gammaproteobacteria; order Oceanospirillales; family Alcanivoracaceae; genus Alcanivorax; species Alcanivorax sp. HI0044. The sequence continues at coordinate 24 of NZ_LWEZ01001894.1, read as the reverse complement.
GGTGCCCGTGGCAATGGCAGACAG
>NZ_LWEZ01001893.1:0-1535 GCF_001634945.1 Alcanivorax sp. HI0044 | reverse complement strand
CAATACTGCACCGACAACGGCGCCATGATTGCCTTTGCCGGGGCGTTGCGTTTGCAGGCGGGTGAGTCTGCGGAGTTGCCGATCAAAGTGCGCCCAAGGTGGCCGCTAACTGAGCTGGCGGGGCTGTAAACCCAGTTGAAAGTTTAAAGTTCAAAGTTTAAACGCGGATTAGGCTGTCCTGCTTTGCCATGCTCTGCCCGCGATGAGGGTAATGTCGCGGGCAATGCCTGTCAAAACCCGAGGCGCGTTGACGCGCTTTTCAACTTTGAACTTTCAACTTTACACTGCGGCTCAGTCTTTCTTCCTGAACCCCAGTTCTTCCCCGCGCAGGATTTTCTGCAGGTTGCTGCGGTGCCGGGCAATCATCACCAGAGACAGGGCCAGCATGGGCCAGAAGGCCTGGGGCAGCCAGGCGAAAATACAAGCTGGCGCTACCACAAAGGCACTGAGTGAGGCGATGGAGGAGATACGGTTAAGCGCAAAGACCAGCAGCCAGGTGCTACCGGCAACCAGCCCACTGGGCCAGTGCAGGGCGAACAGCAACCCAAAAGCCGTGGCCACGCCTTTACCGCCCTGAAAGTGAAAGAATACCGGATACAGGTGGCCCAGGAAGGCGAAAGCACCGACCATTGCCGCGACAAAGGGGCCCATATCCAGATAGCGGGCCAGCACTACGGGGATCACCCCTTTGAGTACGTCGCCGAGTAGTGTGAGGGCGGCGGCGGGTTTGCCGCCGATGCGCAGCACATTGGTGGCCCCGGGGTTATTGGAGCCCTCCGTGCGCGGGTCCGGGTAGCCGAACAGCCGGCAAACCAGGATGGCACTGGAAATGGAGCCCATCAGATAGCCGGCCACGCACAATGGCAGTAACCAGAACCAGACTTCCTGTAATGTCCCTGCTTGCACCGGCTATAATCTCCCTTCGCATCGCTGTGTAATACACGGGGTGACATTGTACACAGCACGACGTTATTGCCTGCGCTGCAAGCGTAACATCTGATTACCTGAAATGGGATTCATTCGCCAGGGTGCTGTCGCCAATGAATGCCACGCCAAGAGATCGAGTATGGATATTGTTTATATCAATGATTTGAAAGTGGATACCGTGATCGGCATTTTCGACTGGGAGCGCCGTATTCGCCAGACCGTGAGCCTGGATCTGGAAATGGCGGCGGATATCCGTAAAGGCGCGGCGTCGGACCATATTGATGACGCCCTGGATTACAAGTCTATTGGCAAGCGGTTGATCGCCTTTATCGAAAGCAGTGAGTTTCAGCTGGTTGAGACTCTGGCTGAGAATGTGGCACAGCTGGTGCTCAACGAGTTCCAGGTGCCGTGGCTGAAGTTGCGGCTCAGCAAGCCGGGCGCTCTGCGTGGGGCCCGGGATGTAGGCGTGATTATTGAGCGGGGTGAGCGTCCCGATGGGTGAAGGGCTGAAGAGTGAAGCGTCTCAGGCTCAGGTATTTCTCAGCCTGGGCTCCAATATCGATCGTGAGCACAATATTCGCTCCGGACTGAATGCCCTTGCCCGGGTG
>NZ_LWEZ01001892.1:0-7401 GCF_001634945.1 Alcanivorax sp. HI0044 | reverse complement strand
ACCCTCAAGGACCCGGAAGTGGCGGTGACCGTTGACGGTAATGGGCAGATCGGGGCAAAGGTCTATACCGCCCGGTTCGCGGATAACCCGGTTACGGTTGACGGTAAGAAGGACGTTGATGATCAGGCTTTTGCCGGCCAGCAAATCAGCATGGAAGAAAACTGGATCCTCTTTGACAGCCGCAAACAGTTTTCACTGCTGACAGCCATGACGGTACCGGATGAACTACTGAAGACGCGGGTGGAATTGATCTATGAAGACGACCGTGACCTCAAGGTAGAGCCGGAGCAGTTCACCGGTCAGTTACCCAACCTGGGTTACTCCCTGCAAGGCTGGCCGGAGCCGCAGGAATTGCGCTTTACGGTCAGCCTGTATTTTGACGAAGGCCTGCACGGCATGGAGGCGGGGGCCTTTGCACAGCAGCGAAGCGCTGCCGTGCCTTACGCAGTCAGTGAGCCGGTATCAGAATGAGCGATCCGGCTTCAGCGAGAGAACGTCTTCGCGGGTGATCGGCAGCCAGACATCCCCTTTGATGCTGGCATTGCGTGCGAGAAATGCAGAATTCAGCGGGAATTGGGAGGTGAACCCGTAGATCACCAATCCGATACGATCGCCAGCTTTCAGTGGTTGGCTGACCGCAGGTAATTCCAGTTCATAAATGCCTTTCTCCGGCAGAGACGTGAGCTGTTCACTGGCCACATGGACCCGGCGCCGGTTGGCATGTTGAATCCCCAGGCCCACAAAAACGGGCATGCTTTTCCCGCCGGAAGTCCCTCCCAGATTAAGTTCAATGCGCGGCTTGCCGAGCAAGACTTCGTCATCACCACGGGCGATATACATGGGCACGAACTTGGGGCGCCCAAAGCCGCCATTGGGCTTCATGTCACGCAAATCGGCGCCGGGCCACATGGCACGGAACAGGTCCGTGCCGGTATCTACGCCGACCATAAGCCATTCAAAAGCGCCGGCCAGTGGTACGGTCACCTTGGTGCGGGGCAGAGCGTACTGCGTGCTGTTGACCGGCAGCCCCTCATCCAGGGCGATACCGCGGTCTTCAGTGACATTGATGCAATACTGTGGCACGCGGCTCTCGCCGGACTGCAGCTTTTCATCCCACCAGTTCAGGATGGTATCCACTGCCGTTTCACTGTAATCACCGCAGTGCACCATGTCGTCGGTCTGATAGAAGGGCAACCAGCCACGCCATTGCTGCATGGGCCAGGGCATAACGTGGCCTGCCTGCATGCCGATGATACGGGCATCGCGCCCTTGTTCCTGCCAGCACTCATAGTTGCGCTCTGCCTGCTGGAACGGAAACATGGTGTCGGTGAACCCCTGAATAAACAGGGCATCGGCGTGTGGCGATTTGCCCTGGTCACAAAAAGCGGCGGGGCTGCGCTGGTACATCAGGTCCTTCAGATCCTGGTTGACGGTGCCATCGAAGGCGCTGCGCCACGGGTCCGAAAACATCACGCCCACATCGAAGCCACTGTTAATGCCTCCAACGCCCAGCAAAACAGCGCCCCAGGCGCTGCGAAACTCGCCGTTCGGAGCAATACTGTTCATGTCGTGCCAACCGGTGAGCGGCACCAGTGCCTGCAGGCGCGGTTCGGTGAAGGCGGCCAGCGTCTGCAAGCCGGCACCGTAAGACTCGCCAATCATGCCGATGGCGGGCTGACCGTCAGGCATACGTTTGACGCCGGGAAGGTGGCCCAGTGACCAGTCGATCACATTACTTAGATCCGCGACTTCAAAGTCCGGGTCCATCATGTGCACGTGGCCATCGGACTGTCCCCAGCCCCGCTGGTCGTAGAAGACCACCCAGTAACCGGCTTTCCACGCCGCGATGGCGGCTTCACCGGTGAGGATGGATTTGCCGTAAATTGACATGGGGCGCTTCGCGCGGAAGCCACCAAAACCGTGAGTGGCGATAATCAACGGGGCGCTTTCCCCGGCCTGAAGCTCAGGCTGGTAGACGGTGGCTGCCAGTTTTTTGCCATCCCGGGTCGGGATGCGCACCTGGTAATAATCCTGTTTTTGCGCCTGGATCGTGCGCGGCGCATTGGTTTGAGGCAGGGTGGTGGTACAACCCGATAACACAAAAAAGCCCGTCAGCAGGGCTATCGACATGAAGAGCGGTCGCATGTGGCTACGTCCTCTGTTTATTATTCTGTTATTACTGTGAGGGTGTTATGAAAAAAACGGCTCAACCAAGCCAGGTCGCGGCCACTTTAGTGTGGTTCTTTTATGTTGTCATTGTTGTTTCTTTGGCTGTGACGCTGTGTTGGGCATTGTATAGCCAGTCGAACTATGGCTACCGCTTCTGGTATCAACAACTGGATATTGGCCAACATATACAAATTTATGGCCCTCAGAATCGCTTTAAATCCGGGTTTGAACAATTGCCCCCCGAGCAACACTGGCAGGCATTTGAGCAAATTCGTGATGCCGTGCATAACAGCGGGGCGGGATTGGCTGATATTTATTACCAGCCACCGGGGAAGAATCCACGCCCGTTACTGCACAATGCTGAAGTGCAGCACCTTCAGGACGTGGCCGATTTTATTGATCTGGGGCGTGTGCTCTTCTGGGTGTTGTTGGCCTTGTGGTTGCCGCTCGCCTGGCTTTGCGTCTGGCTTAAAGCACCACCCATGCGCTGGCGGCTTGGCATTACTGTTTTCACTGTGGGGGCTGTGTTAGCGTGGTTCCTGATTGCCGGCCCGACCCAGGTTTTTTATCAGTTTCATCTATGGATTTTCCCCGCTGATCATCAATGGTTTTTCTATTGGCAAGACTCACTGATGAGTACGCTGATGAAGGCCCCGGTATTGTTTGGCGGGATCGCGGCGGTAATCGCTCTGGGGGCATTGCTGCTCACGCCGGTCTTGTACTGGCTGGGCCTGTGGGGGTGTGCGACGGCTTGCGCCGCAGGGGTGGCGCTAAAGAATCCGCCGCGTATATAACAGACCAATTTCGACCAATAAGAAACGGCTCATGAGCATTGAAGTACTGACTGCCGATGTTGAGGGTGGCGAAAATCTGCAGCGCTGGGCTGCCATGGGGTTACCAATCCCGCCCAGCTGGCGCATTGACCGCAGCGTGGTGGCAGACAGTTCTGCCGCGTCGCTGACTCACCAATTACGCGCCTTGCCGCGCATGTTTACCGATGACCGTTATTGGGTGCTTCAACAGGGGCCCATGAATGCGGATTCACGCCGGGAAAGCCTGTTGAATCTGGATTCGGATGAATCACTGGCGGCGGCATTGCGGAGCATTTTCGATCGCGAGCCTGGCCCGGACCATGTGGTGATCCAGGCACTGCCGCGGCAACAGGCTGCCGGGGTGTTGTTCACCCGCCACCCGCTACGCCAGGACCTGCCACACATGGTGGTGGAGGGCGTGGTGGAGGGCAGCAATGAGCGTCAGCGATTGATTTTCGATGACAGCGGCCGACTGGTGCATGCGTCGCAGGCCGTAGTGCCACTAAGCCAACAGGTTGATGAATCCCAGCTGCGACGACTCCACACCACGCTTAAACAAAATTTTGACCGTCCCCAGGCCGGTGAGTGGGTGTTTGATGGCGAACAGCTGTGGCTATTGCAGACGTTGCCGGTGGGCTCGCTCCCCGAACCCAAGGAAGCCTGGACGCGACGTGCCGGAGTAGGGCTGTTTAATCAGGTAGAAACGCCGCTGTGGTACACCCTCGCGGGCCGTTGGCTGAAAGCAGCCTTCTGGGAGCCGCTGGTCGAACAGGCCGGCTGGAGCCGTTTGGCCAAGGTCGAGCCTTATCGGCGCCAGCACAGCCACATCTATACCAATTGCGCTTTTTTTCGCGAACTCCAGCAACAACACAAAGGCGCAGCACGCTTTGTGCCTCCGGCCTGGCAGCAGCTTGAAATCCATGATGAGGCAACACCAGTGCGCTTGCGTTCGCGCCTTGCCGACACCGTTACCCAGTGGCGCCACCGGTGGACGCTGACGCAGTTGTCCCTGGATATTCGCCACTGGAAAGAGCCGGACGTGACCCGTGAAGCGCTATGGCGGGCTTTTATGCGACTGGATGCCATGGGAGAGGCGCTCAGTCGGGTGGACGGTGAGCTTGCCTATCTGACCCTCGCCGATGCCCTGCCTCGCTATGAGGCGCCGTTACCGCTAGCGCTGCTGGTCACCCCCGCTGAATTGCAGGCAGTGGAAGCATTGGCCCGGGGGGATCTTGAGGCGGTGCGAGAGACCTCGCTGCGCCCAGGTGCCGACCCGGTGCACGCGCCATTAAATGAAGGCCCGGCCCAGGCGGCTACCCTGAATGGCTTGCAACAACCGGGGATAGTCAGCGACGGGCAACTGGCTCAACCGAGTGAGCAGGACGCCAATGCGTTGCGTATGGCGCGTACGGCACGAGGCCTGCGTTTTGCCATCGGCAACCGTCTTCGCCGTCTGCTGCGTTCCATGGGGGCTATCGTGGTCGAGCAGGGCACGCTGCAGCACCCGGATGATATCTATTTCCTGTATTTTGATGAGCTCTGGCAGCTGTGGATGGGGCAAAAGCTGCCAGCCAGTGCAGGCAGAGAGGTCATTGGTGACCGTAAACTCCGTTATCTGGATGATGGCTTGCAAGGCGCACCGGACTGGAAGATGGATCAGGTGGGTTATGGTTTCGGCGGCGGGCAGCGCCTCAGCCCATTGTTGCGCGGCTTGCCATTGGTTGATGGTTCTGCGGAAGGGCCGATCCGGCGGGTATGCAGCGCCTGGTGCCTGAACAAGGTCCTGCCCGGCGATATCGTGGTAGTGGATCAGGTGGAACCCGCATGGCTGCCTTGGCTGGTACAGGCGGCGGGCCTGGTGATTGCCGAGCAGGATCCGGCTAACGCCGCCGCCAGCCTGGCGGTGACCTATGGCATTCCTGCCATCTGGTCTGCCAGTGATGTCATGCATAGCGTGCAGGACAATCTGCAGGCAACCCTGGATGCCACCCAGGGCCAGCTTGATGTCGCTCCGGTTATGGATGACGATAACGCCAGCTAGGACGATCGGGCTGGAAGGCGAAAAGTGCAGGGCTCACGTGTTGTTCTTGTCCCACAGAGGCAGGTTCCATGACGCAACCACCGAATCAGGAAGAAGACACTCGCCCGTTTGTGGCCCCATGCCACACGGTCGATACCCGCGCGCCACTGCGCTGGCTGCGCAAGGGATGGCAGGACTTTCGGGCGGCGCCAGGGCCAAGCCTGGTATATGGCGGCATCATGTTCGTCATCAGCTACCTGATCAGTGCCGCCACTTGGTGGTTCGGTAATATGGGCCTGTATCTGGGCCTGCTTTCCGGCTTTGTCTTTCTTGGGCCGCTGTTGGCGCTCAATCTCTACGATATCAGCATCCAGCTGCAGCAAGGGCGCAAGCCCAGCTTGCTTGAGAGTTTACGGCAGGCGCGGGCCTGCATGGGTGACGCCCTTACCTTTACCGTGATTCTGGTAGTGGTGTTTCTGGTGTGGGCCCGGGCGGCGAATCTGATTTATATCTTTTACCCGGTTAATGAGTGGCACCTGGAGAATGTACTGCTGTTCTTCGGGGTGGGCAGCAGTGTGGGCGCCTTGTTCTGCGCCATCGTTTTCACCGCCAGCGTGTTTTCACTGCCCATGATCATGGATCGCAAGACGGACATGGTGACCGGGGTGATTACCAGCACCAACGCGGTGCTACGCAATAAACCGGCGCTGTTTGTGTGGGCCTGCCTGATTGGTGTTTGCCTGCTGGTGGGCTTGTTAACGGCCTACCTGGCGCTGGTGGTGCTGCTTCCGGTGCTTGGCTATGCCACCTGGCATGCCTACCGCGAAGTGATTGATGCCAGCGTATGGGAGCCGCGCTTTACGCTTCCTGCTGAGGATGCAGATTGAATGCGGGAACCGCCTTTCCGGCAACGATCCCCGCATTTCTCTGAACAGCCTGAGGGCCTAGTCCTCGTCCATGTAGCCCAGCAGGTGGGGCACCATCCGTTCGATCTCCTTGCGTGTCATGCCTTTGCGTGCGGCGTAGTCGTCCATCTGGTCCTTTGCCAGTTTGCCGGTGCCGAAATACTTGGCCTGTGGGTGGGAGAAGTACCAGCCGGATACAGCCGCAGTGGGCAGCATGGCGTAGCTTTCGGTTAGCGTCATGCCGGCATGGGTTTCCGGGTCCAGTAACTGCCACAGCAAGGCTTTCTCTGTATGGTCCGGGCACGCCGGGTAACCCGGGGCAGGGCGGATGCCTCGATATTTCTCGCTAATCATGTCCTGGTTGCTCAGTGCCTCATCGCTGGCGTAGCCCCAGTAGTCCTTGCGCACTTTTTCGTGCAGGCGCTCGGCGAACGCTTCCGCCAGCCGGTCAGCCAGTGCCTTGAGCATGATGGCGGAATAGTCATCATGGTCGGCTTCGAAGCGGGCGACATGTTCGTCGATACCAATGCCGGCGGTAACCGCAAAGCCACCCAGCCAGTCGGTGAGCCCGGTTTCCTTGGGCGCGATAAAGTCACTCAGGCAGAAATCCGGCTTGTCGTTCTTGCTTCGGTCCAACTGCTGGCGCAGGTGATGAAGGGTCATGAATGGCTGCTCATCACCCGGGTTGCGGTACAGCTGGATATCATCCATATCCGAGTTGGCCGGCCAGAAACCCATTACACCACGGGCAGTTAGCCACTTTTCTTCAATGATTTTCTCAAGCATTTCCCGGGCATCCCGGTAGAGCTTGGTAGCTTCTGCGCCGACCACTTCATCGTCGAGGATCTTGGGGAATTTGCCGGCCAGCTCCCAGGCACGGAAGAAGGGCGTCCAGTCGATGCGTTGCACCAGATCATCCAATGGATAATCGTCCAGCACCTTCAGGCCTTTCACCTTGGGCTCGGGCGGCGTGTAATCACTCCAGTCAGGCTGGAATCGATGCTCCCGGGCCTGATCAATGGAAATCAGGCTGCGGTCCACCTGCTGTTGTTTGCGCCGGACGCGCAGTGCCTCGTAGGTTTCCTTGAGTTCGGAGACAAAGTCGTCCTTGGCCGTTTTGGAGAGCAGCCTGGAGGCCACGCCGACGGCACGGGAGGCATCAGCAACATGGACCACGGCCTTGTCATAGGCCGGATCAATCTTCACCGCGGTATGAATGCGGCTGGTGGTAGCACCGCCAATCATCAACGGCAGGTCCATTTCCAGGCGCTGCATCTCGCTGGCCACATGCACCATTTCTTCCAGCGAGGGGGTAATCAGCCCGGAGAGGCCAATGATGTCCACATTTTCTTCTTTGGCTACCTCGAGAATAGTCTCGCAAGGCACCATGACGCCCAGGTCCACCACGTCATAGCCATTACATTGCAGCACCACGCCAACAATGTTCTTGCCGATGTCGTGCACATCGCCTTTCACGGTGGCCATCAGGATTTTG
>NZ_LWEZ01001891.1:0-965 GCF_001634945.1 Alcanivorax sp. HI0044 | reverse complement strand
AAAGGCGAATCCTCCGGCCAGGTGCAGATGCTGAAAGAACTGCGCATCGACTGCGACGCCGACACCGTGCTGGTGAAAGTGGACCAGACCGGCCCCGCCTGCCATACCGGCCGCCGGGACTGCTTCTACTGGAAAGCCGACGCCGACAACGTGACCATCGACAAAACGCCGATCATCGATCCGAAAGAGCTTTATAAAAAATGACTCTCAAGCTGCAGAACACCCTCACCGGGCAAAAGGACGACTTCATTCCGCTGGATCCCAACCGCATCACCCTCTATGTGTGCGGCCCCACGGTCTACAACTTCGTCCATATCGGCAACGCCCGCCCGGTGGTGGTGTTTGATGTGCTGTATCGCTTGCTGCAGCGGCTCTATCCGGAAGTGGCCTATGCCCGCAACATCACCGACATCGATGACAAGATCATCAATGCCGCAGCGGAAAACGGCGAAGACATCGGCGAACTCACCGAGCGCTTTAGCGCCGCCTTCCTGGAAGACATGGCGGCCCTGAATGCCAAAACCCCGAACATCATCCCCAAGGCCACCGATCACATCCCGGAAATGCTGGCGATGATCGAAACTCTGGTGGAAAAAGGCCACGCCTATGAGGCCGACGGCCAGGTGCTGTTCGCGGTGGAATCCATGCCCGACTACGGCAAGCTCTCCGGGCGTAAACTGGAAGACATGCTCGCCGGTGCCCGGGTGGAAGTGGCCGACTACAAGCGACACCCTGGCGACTTCATCCTGTGGAAACCCTCCACCGATGAACAGCCCGGTTGGGACTCCCCCTGGGGCCGTGGTCGCCCGGGCTGGCACATCGAATGTTCCGCCATGATCCACAAGCATCTGGGCGATGTCATCGATATCCACGGTGGTGGGCAGGACCTGATCTTCCCGCACCACGAGAACGAGATCGCCCAGGGCTGCTGCGCCCACGGCACCGATTATGTGCGCTACTGGATG
>NZ_LWEZ01001890.1:0-921 GCF_001634945.1 Alcanivorax sp. HI0044 | reverse complement strand
CCGCCAAATCCGGCGTGGCCGCCATGGCCGAGGTATGGGCGAAAGAACTGGCCCGCTACAACATTCGCACCGGGGCGGTGGCGCCGGGCACCATCAACACCGACATGTTGGCCGCCATGAAACCGGAAGCCCGCGAGCGCCTGGTACAGGCGGTGCCCCTCAAACGTCTGGGCGAAGCCGAGCACATTGCCCGCAGCGTGGCCTTTATTTTCGAGACCGACTATTTCACCGGTCGCTGCATCGATATGGACGGCGGGCTGCGATAACAACGCCGGACGCTCAATGCCTAACGCACGATGCTACAACCCAGAAGAGGAAATCGGCTGGCACCGGTTTCCTCTTTTTATTGTGCTCTGCGTTTTTCCTTGCAGCTGGAAGCTAGCCACTGGAAGCTACCTTTCATGAACCCTGAATTCCGAGATGCCGTTTACCAGATCGTCGCCGCTATTCCCCCCGGATACGTCAGCAGTTATGGCGCCGTGGCAAAACAGGCGGGCTTTCCCCGTCATGCCCGTTTTGTTGGCCGTCTGATGAGCCAGCTCCCCAAGGACACCCGCCTGCCCTGGCACCGGGTGTTGCGCGCCGATGGCTGTATTGCCCTGGCTGGCACCCCCTCGGGGGAGATTCAGACACAACGGCTACGCGATGAAAATATTCCGGTGCTGGGCGACCGCGTGCCCAGACAGTATTTCCTGTAGCAGGCTGTTGAACCCACATCGCCCCCTGCGAACAAAGTGTCTATGATGAGCCTTTCGCCAATCGGCAATACCCGTTAAGAGTCCTATGCCCCCACAATCAACCAGCTGGCAGCAATCCCTGAAAGCCTTCCTGCACCCCCGTGTGGCCACCATGTTCTTTTACGGGTTTTCGGCGGGCATTCCGTTGCTGCTGATTTTCTCGTCGTTATCGCTATGGTTGCGC
>NZ_LWEZ01001889.1:0-767 GCF_001634945.1 Alcanivorax sp. HI0044 | reverse complement strand
ACGGCGTTTGAGTATGTGCTGTTTGATCAATCGGTCGCCCTGGCGGAGAAGCATGACCGCTACTGCCCGCTGCTGACCGGTATCGCCGGTCATCAGCTGGCGCTGTCCGAGTCGGTGCTGGCGCTGTGGAATGAGCCGGGCGGCATGCTGGCGCAGTTGCGCGACTTCCCCAATGAGCGTTACGCCACGGCGGATGAAGGCCTGGCGGCAATTCTGCGCACGCAGATCACCGGGGTGGATGTGCTGAAGAAAAAACTGGGCACCCCCATGGGGCGGCTGAATCAGGGCGTGGCGCAGCCTTACCAGGCGGAAGCGTGGCGTAGCCGGCAGTCCATTGAAAACCTGCAGGCGTCGTTGCAGGGCGCGCAGGCGGTATGGGAGCGGGTGCGTTCGCTGGTGAGCGATGCGGCCCTGGTGAAAGACATCGACCAGGCCTATGCGGATGTGGCCAACCAGCTTGCGGCTTTGCCAGCGCCGTTGATGGAGCTGGTGCAGGCGCCGCAACACAGCGAGACGCTGACGACGCTCTATGCCGCGCTGGATAATCTGGAAAACCGTCAGCAGACGGAGTTGGCTCGCAATCTCAATATCCAGATCGGTTTTAACGCCAACGATGGGGATTAGGGTCAGTTGCGAGTTGCGAGTTGCGAGTTGCGAGTTGCGAGTTAAAAGCTAAAAGCTAAAAGTTAAAAAAGCGCGGGAGGGTGTGTCGATAATTCAACGTCGTGCCCGCGCTTCATTGCGATGCCATAGCGGGCTTGCGGAGA
>NZ_LWEZ01001888.1:0-1230 GCF_001634945.1 Alcanivorax sp. HI0044 | reverse complement strand
GGGCCAGGTTGGACGCCGCAGAGGTAATCACGGTCACCAGCACCAGCTGGGTGCCAGACTGCAACCGTTCGATCAGACGCCCCAGGTCAGACCACCACAGCAGGTTGAACAGGATGTGCAGCAGGGAAAAGTGCAGGAACATGGGAGTCAGCAGCCGCCAGGGCTGACTGGCCAGCCCTTCCACCACCCGGGGAAACAGGAAGGCATTATAGATACAGTAGCCGATCACATAGGTCGATAGATACACCACCGCACAGGCAATCAGAATGCCCCGCGTCACCCAGCCCATGCTGGCAAACCAGCCACCGGACAACAGCGGTTGCGGACGCCCGGTTAGCGGCTCCACCGGCTGGCGATGCTGCTGGTGGCGCAGGTCGTTGATCAATTCCTGCAGCAAGGCGTGGGCATGCTCATACTGCGCCGGGTTTTGCAGCTCAATGATGTGCTGCCCGTCGGCTTCCCGGCGGTCGACAGCAAAGCCATTACGCCGCAGGGTTTTCACAAACAGGTCCGCCAGTTCCGGCTGCGGCGTGCGAATCAGTTCCATGCAAGCCCCTCCAGGGCATCGGTACGTTGAGCCAGTGTTAGCGCCACCAAATTGTCCACCTGCTGCCAGAAGCAGCCCCAGTCCCGCTGACACTGATCCAGCAGGCGGGCAAAGGCCGGCACATAATCGTTATAGTCGCTGACCCCGTTAAGACGGGCATTGTTCAATCGCCCATCAAAGAAACCGGCGTAGGCTTTCAGGGCCGGCTGCGCCTGGCTGTCACGGGCAAAACGGTCGCGGGCCTGTTGCAGGATACGGGTTTTCTCCCGGGCCAGCGCGTCGGCATCCTGCGCTGACGCATACAGTTCCTTCAGCGCCGCACGCGTCGCCTGCACAATGGCCATAAAGGCATCCTGCACCTGTTCACGCTGCTGCCAGTAAGCGGCGGATAACGGCTCACCACTATGGGCGAAGTAATCCACTGCCCCTTCCCGGCCGACCAGGGTCGCCAGGGACTCATTGAAACGGGTGTCATCCTTGATATACACCTTGCGGTGCACCAGTTCGTGGATCAGCAATTGCGCCAGTGACGGACGAGAGCGCTCGAGCATGGGCGTGGTCAGCGGGTCGGCAAACCAACCCAGTGTGGAATAGGCGATGGCACCGCCCACGAAGGTATCCATGCCATCTTCAGCCAGAGCATCCGCCTCACGGGTGGCGCGATCCTTGTCAAAATAGCCCCG
>NZ_LWEZ01001887.1:0-982 GCF_001634945.1 Alcanivorax sp. HI0044 | reverse complement strand
AATCCAGAAAGAAGTGATCGAGCGTGATCTGTATTCCACCGCTGTGCTGTCGGGCAACCGGAACTTTGATGGCCGGATTCACCCCTACGCCAAGCAGGCGTTCCTGGCATCTCCGCCACTGGTAGTCGCTTACGCTATCGCCGGCACCATTCGTTTCGACATCGAGAAGGATGTGTTGGGCCACGATCAGGACGGCAACCCGATCATGCTCAAGGATATCTGGCCGTCTGATGAAGAGATCGATGCGATCGTTAAATCTGCGGTGAAGCCGGAGCAGTTCCGCAAGACCTACATTCCCATGTTCGAGAAAAAAGGCGATGGTGTACGTGCAGCGAGCCCGCTGTACGATTGGCGTCCACAGTCCACCTACATTCGCCGCCCGCCTTACTGGGAAGGGACCATGGCCGAAGCCCGCGCGCTCAAAGGCATGCGTCCACTGGCTGTGCTGCCGGACAACATCACCACGGACCACTTGTCGCCGTCCAACGCGATCCTGCTGGACAGTGCGGCAGGGGCGTACCTGGACAAGATGGGTTTGCCGGAAGAAGACTTCAACTCCTATGCAACCCACCGTGGCGATCACCTGACTGCCCAGCGTGCCACGCTGGCCAATCCGAAACTGTTCAACGAAATGGTCAAGGATGAAGCGGGCAATGTGATCCAGGGCTCTCTGGCCCGGGTTGAGCCGGAAGGCGAAGTGAAGCGCATGTGGGAAGCCATTGAAACCTACATGGAGCGTAAACAGCCGCTGATCATTATCGCTGGTGCCGACTACGGTCAGGGCTCGTCCCGTGACTGGGCCGCCAAGGGTGTAGCGCTGGCCGGGGTGGAAACCATCGTGGCTGAAGGCTTCGAACGTATCCACCGCACCAACCTGATCGGCATGGGGGTAATGCCCCTGCAGTTCGAGGAAGGGACAACGCGCAAGACCTTGAACATCGACGGTACGGAAACGTTTGATGTGGAAGGCACCCCGGCTCCG
>NZ_LWEZ01001886.1:0-898 GCF_001634945.1 Alcanivorax sp. HI0044 | reverse complement strand
GTTGCGTTGCAGTTCTTTGACTTCGGCGACCATGGTCACTTGCCTCCCGAGGCTTTTTTTATCCTGAGTCCGCGACTTCCTCGCGGCGTCTGACGCAAGCCTTTGCCGCCACAGAAAGTTTTCTTCAGTCGATCGCATTCCCTGATGCGACGCTTCTTCAGAAAATCCCCTGTGACAGCAAATTCTTACGCCATCCATCCACGCTGAAATCGCGGCTTCAGGATTATGTATGATGACAAGACCGGCAGTGCTGATTGCCGATCAAAAATTAACCTTGAGTCTGATTTTTAGAGTAATTACTCTAGGAGTCAACCTGCGGTAATGAAATCACAACATTTGGCCTACAATGACCAGCACCAAGGAACGGATCCTCAACACCAGCCTCGCCCTCTTCAACCGGCAGGGTGAACGTAATGTGACCACCAATCACATCGCCGAGGCCCTGGGCATCAGCCCGGGCAATCTCTACTACCACTTCCGGAACAAGGGCACGATTGTGGCGGCGCTGTTCGAGCGCTATAGCCAGCACTTGCTGACCCTTCTGGAAGCCCCCCAGGGGCCGCTGACCTGGACCATCAAGACCTACTATTTCGAGGGGTTGCTGGCGTCCATGTGGCAGTACCGGTTCTTCCATCGCGATCTGACCCACTTCCTGCACGCCGATGCGGAGCTGGCCGCCCGCTATCAGGCCTTTGTGGAAATCGTACTGGAACGGGGGCGGGTGATTTACGGTGAACTGCGCGGCAGCGGCATTATCGACGTGGATGATGAGCAGCTACAGGGACTGATGGTGAATACCTGGGTATTGATGTCCTCCTGGGCATCGCTGGTCCATGGCCTGCGCCCGGACGCGGCGGCGGATGAAGCCCTGGACGAATCCCTGATGCGTCACGGCGTT
>NZ_LWEZ01001885.1:0-1028 GCF_001634945.1 Alcanivorax sp. HI0044 | reverse complement strand
TCAATGCCGTGCCCGCACCACCCCGGTGGTGATGGTGGCCAGCCGTAGTCATGGTGGCGAGGCGGTGGAAAAGCTGGAAGCCTTTATCCGGGAAGAAATTGGTGAAGTGGAGCGCGCTTCCATGGGCTCCTCCCTGAAACTGTGCCTGGTGGCGGAAGGCAGCGCGGACATCTACCCGCGTCTGGCTCCCACCAGCGAATGGGATACCGCCGCCGCCCATGCGGTGGTAGCCGCCGCTGGTGGCGTAGTGGTGAACACCGCCTTCGAGCCGCTGCAGTACAACAAGGAAGATATTCTCAACCCGCACTTCCTGGTGTTGGGGCAGAGTATTGAAGAGTGGCGTTTTATCGCCGCGGCGATTGGGTGAATGTCGGACGTCAGACGTCAGACGCAAAAAACCAAGGAGTTTCCATGAGCGCAATGCGTGAACTGCGGTTTGTCAGCGAGGGGCAGTCCTGCCGGGGAGATCTTTACCTGCCGGAAGGCGAGGGGCCTTTCCTGACGGTGGTTATGGGGCACGGCTTTGGGCTCACCAAGGAATGCGGGTTGGCGCCGTTTCGCGACGCCTTTGTGCAAGCCGGTTATGCGGTATTCCTGTTCGATTATCGCCACTTTGGCGAAAGTGAGGGGATGCCGCGGCAGGTGCTGTTACCCAACCGGGAAGTGGCGGACTGGCAGGCAGCACTGGCCTGTGTGCGCAAGCTGGATGAAGTGGATAACCAACGCATCGTGCTGTGGGGCACTTCCTTCGGTGGCGGCCTGGTCACAGCGGTGGCCGCTCGTGAATCGGTGGCCGGCATTATTGCCCAGTGCCCGATGATGGATGGCATGGCATCGGTGCTGGAGGTAATTCGTTATGCCGGCATTGGGCAGGCGCTGAAAATGACGGGCATTGGTCTGTGGGATGTGGGCAGCAGTGCGTTGGGGCTGGGGCCGAAAATGCTGCCTTCAGCCGGTCGGCCTGGTGAGCTTGCTGCCATGTCCAGCCATGACGCCTATGACGGCTATACCGCGCTGATGCCGGACAA
>NZ_LWEZ01001884.1:0-621 GCF_001634945.1 Alcanivorax sp. HI0044 | reverse complement strand
GGGGTGAGTACCACATCGTACTGGTTAAATACTTCTGCGTAGCGGGCCTGGCTCTGGCGAAGCTGGCGCAGCATGCCCGGGGTTTTCAGGAAGCGTTGACGGTAATAGCGGGCCAGACCCTGCGAAAGCGGGTCCAGCTGCTGGCCATCGAACCCTTGAGGGAACAGGGCGCGGCCGAATTTGCTGACAAAGAAAGCGAGCATGGCCCAGTAAAGCAGGAAATCGTCTACAAACCGCTGGGGCAGGTCGATGCGGGCCATTTCTACATGGTGGCCCAGATCAGACAGCTGTTTGGCGGTGGCTTCTACGGCGGCGCGGGGTTGCGGGCAAGTGGGGTCGCCGGCGATGGAGTCCACCATCAGGCCGATGCGTCGCCGCTGTTTGCCGGGGCCGGTGACGTGCCCAACAGCGGGTAGCTTGCGGTTGCGGTAGTACTTTTCGGCTTCAGCGAAGAAGTTGGCGGTGTCGCGCACGCTGCGCGTGAGCACGCCATCGCTGATGATGTTCACTGGCAAGGCTTTG
Organism: Alcanivorax sp. HI0044; assembly: GCF_001634945.1. Taxonomy (NCBI): domain Bacteria; kingdom Pseudomonadati; phylum Pseudomonadota; class Gammaproteobacteria; order Oceanospirillales; family Alcanivoracaceae; genus Alcanivorax; species Alcanivorax sp. HI0044. The sequence goes on along the minus strand of NZ_LWEZ01001884.1, from coordinate 99 downwards.
GCGGCTTCCTGGGTGACCAGGCGCCCACGGGTGCTTTTCAGGCCCACCAGGCCGCAGACGGCGGCGGGGATGCGAATGGAGCCGCCGCCGTCGTTGCCG
>NZ_LWEZ01001883.1:0-453 GCF_001634945.1 Alcanivorax sp. HI0044 | reverse complement strand
CGTTGATTATCGCCACTCACGGTTTTGGTGGCTTCCGCGCGAAGCGCCCCATGTCAATTTACGGCAAATCCATCCTCACCGGTGAAGCCGCCATCGCGGCGTGGAAAGCCGGTTACTGGGTGGTCTTCTACGACCAGCGGGGCTGGGGACAGTCCGATGGCCACGTGCACATGATGGACCCGGACTTTGAAGTCGCGGATCTAAGTAATGTGATCGACTGGTCACTGGGCCACCTTCCCGGCGTCAAACGTATGCCTGACGGTCAGCCCGCCATCGGCATGATTGGCGAGTCTTACGGTGCCGGCTTGCAGACGCTGGCCGCCTTCACCGAACCGCGCCTGCAGGCACTGGTGCCGCTCACCGGTTGGCACGACATGAACAGTATTGCTCCGAACGGCGAGTTTCGCAGCGCCTGGGGCGCTGTTTTGCTGGGCGTTGGAGGCATTAACAGTG
>NZ_LWEZ01001882.1:0-488 GCF_001634945.1 Alcanivorax sp. HI0044 | reverse complement strand
GAGGGGGTAGATAACAAGGCGCTGGCGCTGTTCGAAACGGTGATGGATCGTCAGATAGATCTGGTGGTCAACTGGATGCGCGTGGGCTTTATTCACGGCGTGCTCAACACCGATAACGTTACCCTTTCTGGCGAGAGCATCGATTTTGGCCCTTGTGCATTCATGGACCGTTTCGACCCAAACACGGTGTTCAGCTCCATCGATCATCAGGGCCGTTATGCCTACGGAAACCAGCCCAGCATCACCCAATGGAACCTGGGCCGTTTTGCGGAAACCCTGCTCAGCCTGATCGACGAAAACATGGACACAGCGATCGAAAAAGCCACCGCGTCGTTGAAGTCATTCAGTCAGCGTTACGAAGAAAAATGGCGCGCCATGATGAACAAGAAACTGGGATTATTCGGCAGCGAAGCCGGAGACGACAAACTGATTGCCGATTTGCTCACCTGGATGCAGACACAGAACGCGGACTACACCAATACGTTCCG
>NZ_LWEZ01001881.1:0-31639 GCF_001634945.1 Alcanivorax sp. HI0044 | reverse complement strand
TTAATAACTCCTTGCATGCTCAGTCTTTCAGGCTGGCTCGCAATCTAGGCGCGATTTTGATGGCATGCTGGTTGCCTGTCGAAAAAGCGCAACAACGAGTGCGGGCCAGCCTGGAAGACCCGGAGGGCGCGGCCTGAAGGGCACATCTGCTGCGCTTTGTCGCTAGGAAAGGGAGCCACCCTGACCGTTGCGGCAAAACACAACAGCTGCACCCTTCAGGCCACGCTGAGTACGCAAGGAGTTATTCAGAGGCTCCCTAATGCCCCGTTGGCGCTGGCGACACTGGCGAACAGCATGGCGATAAAGATGCCGACTAATTTACCCATCACGATTCCCTTCCCTGTTGTGTTTGTTACGGGATCAACAATCCCTGCCCTTTCCATTGCACGACTTTTCCCGGTTAGCCGCCATGCACAAACCGCAACAGTGTGGAGGCTTTTTGTTGCGCTTTGATATCAGCATGATGCCCTGATCGAACGCAATCAGGGCATCATGCTGACGGACAAAGGGACTACTGAGAATAGGTGGCAGAGCCGGTTTTGCGGCCGGACGAGCACAGGCATTCATAGTCAATGGAATCCAGCGTTTTACGGACCTTGCCGTTCCCCAGCGGCTCGCTCTTCATATAGCCCATCAAGTAATTCGGGTATGCCGAGGTGCCCGCCTGAATGGGCGTCGTGCCCTGCGGGCAACGCAATTTGGGGGCATTGTCCGATTCGAAGGCGCCCAGCACCTCACTGTAGGCCGGACGCGTGAACGGCCCCGCACAGACTTCATTCGCCGCCACCACCACCGGCGCGGTTTGCAACGCCACAATCAATACTGAAAACCCCATCCACTTTTTCATGTTGCTTCCCCTCTTCACGCCGGCCCATCCGGCTTATGGAGATAACATAGCGAGGCGGATCGAAAACGCTTACTGAAGCTGAAAGTCCTTTACCGGCAAGGGCGCAGGCGCAACCTCGCCCAGGGCATCCGCCACGGAAATCTCATGAATACGACACAGCGCATCCAGGGGCAGGTCATTGGGAGCGCGGCCGAAAGGGGTTTCCAGATGTTCGGACAGGCGATCGATACCGAAGAAGGTATAGGCCACCGCCGCCGCTAGTATCGGGGTTGCCCAGCCCATGCCACCAATCAACGCAAAGGGCAGCAGGTAGCAGTACACATAGGCGGTGCGATGCACCAGCAAGGTATAGGCGAACGGCAAGGGCGTGGACGCAATACGTTCACTGGCGGCCTGGATACCGCTCAGCGCCGCCAGTCGTTCATCGAGTATCTTCAGCCCCATGCTGTCCAGCGCCCCCTGCCGGTACTGCTCACCCAGTATGGCGCCGGCCTGTGCCAGCAACGCATCCGCCGGGTTGGCTTTCGCCAGCGCCGCATCCCGCTGTTCCGCTGACACCCAGGCCAACAGTTCCTCGTTGACGGTTTCGCGGCGAAGCTGGCCCTTCAGCGCCACCGCATGGGCCAGCACCGGCATCAACAATGCTCGCCGGGCCGAAGCCTTTTCGCCCAGTAATGTGCCGCTGGCTCGAGCCAGGCTGCGAATTTCAGTGACCATCTGGCCCCATTGTTTGCGCGCTTCCCACCAGCGGTCATAGGCCGCGTTATTGCGAAAGCCGAGCAGGATCGACAACACGATGCCGAGCAGGGTCACCGGCATAATCGTCAGGCTGGTCAGGTCTATCAGTTGGTAGTGACTGAGCGCGGCAACCACCACAGAAAATAATGCAACAAAGAGAATGTGTGGCAGGATTTCCGGCACCACTGATCCCCGCAGGGCAAATAACAGGGCGATGGCATTGGGGCGCTCTCGAACAATCATGGTCTCTATCCGCTGACAGTCAGCCCTGATGGTAAGCAATCGTGGGGGCGATTGGCAGAAGGGGTGGAAACAAAAAAGGTTCTTCGTGGATTAGGGAACCTCTGAATAACACGCTTCTCGCCGTCTGACAGGTTTATCGCGAATACCCGATACTTTACCAAACGCATCAACGCCGGATGCCTGACGTAAACCCCCCATGAACCATAAAAAATCAAGCTATCTGGCCAGCTCGGTACACTTGCCAGTACTCGGGCAGATTGTTGATGCCTCACCGGATCATCCCTACCTGGCGGTAAAAATTGATGTGGACCCGCAGGAAGTCACCGACCTGGTGCTGGAACTGGGAGACAAGGTTGGCCGTTATGAGCCAAGCGAAGAATGCCCGGAAGTGGGCTGTGGCCTGTGCATGTCACACATGGATGACCCCATGCAGAACGCGCTGCACCGACTACTGAACCTGATGACCACGCCCGACGATATCGCGGTGCTGGCCCCACTGACCCGCCGGGAAATCATCTACCGCTCACTGATTGGCGAGATGGGACCGCGCATGCGCAAGTTCGCCTCGACGGATTCCCAGGCCAACCGCATATCGCGGGTCATCTCGACCCTCAAGGATCGCTATTCGGAACCACTGCGGGTAAAGGATCTGGCTGATTCAGCCAACATGAGTGAGTCCACCCTGTTCCACAGTTTCAAACAGGTAACATGCATGTCGCCGTTGCAGTTCCAGAAGAAGCTGCGCTTGCATGAAGCACGCAGGTTGATGCTCACCGAAGGCCTGGAAGCGGCCACCGCCAGCTATCGTGTGGGTTATGAAAGCCCTTCCCACTTTAGCCGGGAATACAGCCGCTTGTTCGGTGCACCGCCGCGTGCGGACGTTAGCAAATTGCGCGGAACACAGGCAGGCGTCAGCGCCTGATTAGGCAGCCCGGGCAACCGCTTGACGCCGGATGCCCGACGACGGACGCCTGCATTCAAGACCTGAATACCCTGGCTGTCAGGCATCTGGCATCGAGCATTTGGTAAAGCACCGGAGATTCGCGATGAACCTTCCTAGCTTTTCAATTTATATCCGGTTTTAAAGATCCACCACACCAGCCCCATGCACAGCGTCAGAAACAGCAACGTCATGCCCAGGCTGATCCCGATGTGCACATCGGCCACACCAAAGAAGCTGTAGCGGAACCCGCTGATCAAATAGACCACTGGGTTGAACAAGGTCACCGTCTGCCAAACCGGCGGCAGCATGTCGATGGAGTAGAAACTGCCTCCCAGAAAAGTCAGCGGGGTAATGATCATCAAGGGAATGATCTGTAGCTTCTCAAACGTGTCCGCCCATACCCCGATGATAAAGCCAAACAGGCTGAAGGTGATTGCCGTCAGCAGCAGAAAGCCAATCATCAGGAAAGGATGCTGCACGTCATAGTCCACAAACAATCGTGCCGTCAGCAGAATCAGCACGCCTAGAATCGTGGACTTGGTTGCTGCCGCCCCCACATAGCCAATTACGATCTCCACATAGGACACCGGCGCCGATAACACCTCGTAAATGGTGCCGGAAAAGGTAGGCATGTATATCCCGAAAGACGCATTGGAAATGCTTTGCGTCATCAAGGACAACATGATCAGGCCGGGAATAATAAACGCCCCGTAACTGACGCCGTCAATCTCGACCATCCGTGAGCCGATGGCCGACCCGAACACCACAAAGTAAAGAGAGGTGGAAATCACCGGCGAGGCCACGCTTTGCATCAGGGTACGCCAGGTGCGCGCCATCTCGAACTTGTAGATAGCGCTAATGGAATGCATATTCACTTTCATTGATTAATCCTTCCGGGAGCAGCCAAACGAGAACACCAAACGGCATCAGAGGCTTTCCGGTGTTTCAGTTTTTACGTGTTGCGTACCGCGTGAGGCTTGTGGCGTGCCATGCACCAGATCCACGAAAATATCTTCCAGCGAACTTTGCCGTGAATGCAGGTCCTTAAATTCAATACCCTGCTCGCTCAGGTGACGCAGCAATTCAGCAATGCCCGTGTTTTCCTGGTTGGCATCGTAGGTATAAACCATCGAGTAGCCCTCATCGGCCAGCGCCAGCGCCTCGTCCGCCATGGCGGCGGGAATCGCATCAAGCGGTTCTGCCAGGTGTACTGTCAATTGCTTGCGCCCCAACTTTTCCATCAGCCGGGACTTTTCATCCACCAGGATAATTTCGCCCTGACGGATAATACCCACGCGGTCAGCCATTTCCTCGGCCTCTTCAATATAGTGGGTCGTCAGAATAATGGTGACGCCCTGCTCGCGCAGCTGGCGAACCATTTCCCACATTTCCCGGCGCAGCTCTACATCCACGCCCGCCGTAGGCTCGTCCAGAAACAGGATCTTGGGCTCATGGGAAAGCGCCTTGGCAATCATCACCCGTCGCTTCATGCCACCGGACAACATCATGATCTTGCTGTCTTTCTTGTCCCACAGCGACAGCGCCTTGAGCACTTTCTCAATGTGGGCATCATTACGCGGCTTGCCAAACAGCCCGCGGCTGAAACTCACTGTTGCCCAGACGGTTTCAAATGCGTCGGTGGAAATTTCCTGGGGCACCAGACCGATGGCGCTTCGTGCGGCACGAAAATCGGTAATGATGTCATGGCCATCGGCGAGGACCTTGCCGGATGATGGATTGACGATCCCGCAAATAATACTGATCAGGGTCGTTTTGCCGGCGCCGTTGGGGCCCAGCAGGGCAAAGATCTCCCCGGGCTGAATCTCCAGATTGACCTCTTTAAGCGCCTGAAATCCGGATTCATAAACCTTGTTAAGATTGTTGACCGAAATTACTGCATCCACATTGTCTCTCCTTCAAAGGACGCCTTCCCACTCTCACTGCATCGCGCCGATGGCAAGCATACCTTATACCGGCTAACCATTATGCACACCCGGTACCACCTATGGGCGCGGATATGCAGGACGACCAGCACGCTCACGAAACCGCCGCAAACTCCGGGAGTCGGCGCCCCGCTTTCAGGCTCTTCGCCCACCACCCAAGTACCGCCATTTGCTGCGCCAGACGCTTCTCTGCGCGGGCCTTCTGCTCCTCCGATTGCCAGCGCCCATGGGCATCAAATTCGTCACCGGCATTGATGATGCTCACCACATTGCGCACTGTCACTGCATGCAACTCGGCATAGACCAGCCGTAACAGCTCTACCGCTCGCAACCCACCGGACACCCCGCCATAACTGATAAACGCCACCGGCTTTGCTTTCCAGGCCGCACTGGAGATATCAATGACCTGCTTGAGGATGGCTGGAAAACTGTGGTTGTACTCCGGCGTAACCACTAAAAAGGCATCGGTCTTTGTCAGCCTGTGATGCAACTGCCGCACACTGGCGGATGCTGCATTCGGAAAATCCGCCGGCACAGCAAAATCACGGGGATCAATCACCTGCAGCGCAAAATCGGGCAGATCCCGAATCTGCTCTGCAGCCCAATTGACCAGAGTGTCACACAAACGCCCTTCACGGGTACTGCCGTACACCAGAGCCAGAGTCAGCGGATCGCGCGTGGCCATATTACCTCCTGAACAGTTGACGACAATGAAGGCTCAGCGTAAAACCTCAATCAATATTGAGGTCAATATTGAAAGAGACAGGGAGCAGCTATGACCCTCATCAACGCAAACGATATCGGTAAAGCCCTGACCGTGGGGGAAGTGGCAGACCGGAGCGGGGTTGCGGTATCCGCCCTGCACTTTTATGAAACCAAGGGGTTGATCCAGAGCTGGCGCAGCAGTGGCAACCAGCGCCGCTACCACCGAGATGTACTGCGCCGTGTCGCCGTGATCAAGGTCGCCCAGCGTATTGGCATTCCCCTGGCCGAAATCGCCGACGCCATGGCCAGCCTGCCCGACGGCCGCACGCCCACCGCCCGTGACTGGAAGCGACTCTCCGCACGCTGGCAGGAGCAACTGGATGCGCGCATTCATGCCCTGACCCAGTTACGTGATCAACTGAGCGACTGTATCGGTTGTGGGTGCTTGTCGATCAAGGCCTGCCGGCTGCGCAATCCCTATGACTCACTCTCCGAGCAGGGCACCGGGGCCCAGTTACTCGAGGATGAACAATGACCCTGATTCCACTTCTGCCCGGGCTTTCTCTGCGAACCTTCTGCGCCAAAAACACTCTGTCATTGTAGCCTGCGACTTTTGTCGGCATTCATTTTGCCGACCGTGACGTGGCAGAATGGGGGCCCTATTCTTTACTGGACCCAGCATCTGAACCCCGGGCACACCCCGCCCAACTCTTATTAACCGCAATCAGGAGGCAGTATGAACGAGAATACCGTAACCGTTATCCCCGGTGACGGAATCGGACCGGATATCGTGGATGCCACGGTACGGGTACTGGACGCGCTGGATTGCGGTCTGAAATTTGAGTATGCCATCGCAGGGCAGACCGCTCTGGATCAGGGCCTGGAGCTGGTGCCGGAAGACACCCTCGCCGTGCTCAAACGCAACCGCCTGGCGCTGAAAGGCCCTATCACCACCCCGGTGGGCGGCGGCTTCACATCCGTGAACGTGACCTTGCGCAAGACCTTCGACCTGTTCGCCAACGTGCGCCCGGCCCTGTCCATTCCCGGTGTGAAATCCCGCTATGACAATGTGGACATCATGACCATTCGGGAAAATATCGAGGGTATCTATTCCGGGCTGGGGCAAACCGTCAGTGACGACGGCGAAACTGCCGAGCTGCGCAGCCGCATCACTCGCACCGAGTCTGAGCGCCTGCTGCGCTTCGCCTATGAAACCGCCACCAAACAGGGGCGCAAGAAAGTCACCGTGGTACACAAGGCCAATATCATGAAGTCCACGTCCGGGCTGTTTCTGGATGTGGCTCGCAAGGTTCGCGAGGACTACCCGAATCTGGAACACGAGGAAATGATCGTGGACGCCACGGCCATGCAGCTGGCCATGAACCCTCATCGCTTCGATGTGATCGTCACCACCAACCTGTTCGGCGATATTCTCTCCGACCTGTGTGCCGGCCTGATCGGCGGCCTGGGCGTAGCACCGGGCGCCAACATCGGCGAGCACGGCGGCCTGTTCGAAGCCGTCCACGGCAGCGCCCCGGACATCGCTGGCAAGGGCATCGCCAACCCCACCGCCATCATGCTGGCTGGCGCCATGATGCTCGATTACATGGAACAGCACGACAAGGCCAAAAGGTTACGCCGCACCGTGCGACACGTGGTCGGCCAGGGGGAAATCGTCACTCCGGATCTGGGCGGGCGCGCCAGCACCACCGAGTTTACCGATGAACTGATTCGGCATCTTACTGCCTGATTCCACCCACGGCCGCACCGCAACGTGCTGCAGGCATATCGCCCGCAATGCCATAAACAGTGTCTACCCCAGAGCGCGCAGGGTTCATAGAGAAAGACTTAGGAACCCTCTGCCGCTCGACATTCCCAGTGCCGAGAATGCCTTTTCCTCTGGGGAGGCATCGCGCTGCCGACGGCAGCCCCTCGGCCACACCAGCCCCACGTTTTCTTTCACCTCCTCGCGACACAGGAAAACGTGATGCACTTCACGATCCACTCAGCACCCGCTAAGCTAGTCCCTATCCTCTAATCAGGGGAAGGGAACACTGGTGGCTCTTCTGCAATTGCCGTTCGGGTTGGGGCCCGAAGAAAGCGGCCACCTTGTACGGAAAAGCCAAAACAAAGCGACACGCTCCCTGGTGAGCAGAGCCCGCAGCATCTCCACGCCTGCACCCAGCCGCTCGGCAAGCCACCGGAGCGCCGACCGACATAAAGATACACACCGGAAGCATTCACCATGGGGGCATCGGAATGAATCCAGCACAGATACTTCAAAATGAACCCGACCTGCTCCATGCACTCTATGGCGCGCTCACCCATCCGCAGGGTTTTCATACCTTTCTGGAAAAGCTGACCAACGCCATCAAGGGCTGTGCCGCCCAGCTACTGGTCATCAACCGGCAGCCCTTGCGCATGGAGCACCTCTGGTATCACGGCCTGTCCGAAGAATTCATCACCTGGTATCTGGAAAACAACATGATTGCCCAGGACGTGGTCACCAACCAGGCAGTCAAGCAGGCGCCAGGGCTGTTCCAGGCTGCCCTGCCCCTGCTGCCAGACTTCCAGCCCGATGAAGATTATTCCAAATGGGAAAACGAACAGGACATGCTGGATTCCGCCTGGCTGCTGGTTGATACCACCCGCACCCACAGCTTCGTGCTCACCATCCAGCGTACCGTTGCACAAGGCCCATATCAGCAGGCGGAACTGGATGCCCTGAATCGACTGGTTCCGCATATCCGCCAGACCGTACAGCTTTACCGGCAACTGGAGACCCGTAACCAGGCGGCCTCCTCACTGGCCGCCATCATTGACGTTCTCCCCGACGCCACCTTTGTCCTCGACAGCATGGCCACCATCCTCTACTCCAACAAGGCTGCCCGTGAGCTGATCGCCCGCGAGCGCTGCCTGGGCATTCGTGACGAACGCTTCCGCTTCGCAGAAAGCGATGTCCAAAGCGCCTTCTTTCGAGCCTCCGCCCAGGTGGTTCGCTCCAGCATGGGCAAGGAAGCCTATTGCAGCGAGACCCTGTTTCTCAAACGAGAAGGACGCAGCCCACTGATATTCGTGATCCGCCCCATCGAAAGCAGCGACCTGCTTGCCGGTGGCGCCCTGGTCAGCGCCTACGAAACAGACAACCGCCCCCTTCCCCGCGCGGAGCATATTGCGACCTATTTCGAGCTGACTCCTGCTGAAGCGCAGGTTTGTGAACAATTGGTCAGCGGGAAAGACGTACAGACAATAAGCGAACAGTTGGGCCGCAGCGTCTCCACTGTGCGCTCGCAGATAAAACAGGTTTTCCAGAAAACCGGTTGTTCCCGACAGGGGGAGCTGATCAGCCGAATTCTGGCAGCGTTGTTGCGGTAGTACTCACCTCTGTCATCCCTGTGTTATTCGTTAGCACCCCCTTCACGAGGACGCTGAATGAATAGATATTGGAGTGTCAAAACCTTTTCTCCTAACCGTCCAGAAAGCATAAAAAAAGAGGGGGCACGCCCCCCTCTTACCTGGATACAAACGAGGTGTTATTGAGGAAGAACCTCACCTTCGCCAACAGGGTTGGCCTCATCGCTGACAAAGAACCCGAGCAAGCTCTCGGTAGAGCCAGCAATATGACGGAAATCGACAATCACAGCATCCGAGCCACTGTTCTTGATCGGCGCAAGCGTCCAACTGCCGGTATTACCCGGAGTGCCTTCAGTGAACCTCAGGGTGCCGCTTGTCGTGGCTTCCCAAGGTGCATTAATCGGGTTTGATTCTCCATCGTCCACGAAGGTCATCGTGCCCGTGCCATCTTCGTTGAGATAAATATTGGCCTTGTCATTTTCGCCAACCAGGTCAATGCTGAAATCAATCTCCATCCCTTCGAAGAAGCCATCTTCTTCACGCTCGACGATAACAGTACTGGCATTCCCGGCCAGGTCTTCCAGCTCCACAGCGAAACGGCCAATACGACTGAAACTAAAGCTGCCGTCGTCGGCATGAGTAAAGGCCAGGTCGCCCCACGGTTGCTGTTCATAGGACTCAAGCGCATTAGGAGAATCTGCATCATACAGCCCCCCCGGCCCGTCCGTTTCAGCCTCAACACTGGAGATAGTGAAAGCGCCACCGCTAGTCGAATAGGTTCCCCACTCGGAAGACACCTCTATCGGAGAGGCGCCCTCATAGGATTCCTCATTGGCATTGTGCGCTATGGTGTAGTTGGAATCGTCCAGAATGGTCAGCACATTGAAAGCGCCGCCCTCTTCTGCCAGATACCAGGCACCGACAAGCGGATTTGTCGAACTTTCAATCGCCGTAAACGTCACCGTATTGTCTACGAATTGATCATCCGACAGCTCTTCCGTGACAGTAAGAACAAACTCACTATCGGCCAACTGTAATGTCACGGTTTCACCTGACAGATCAGACAACCCACCACTATTATCGGATTCACCGGACACCGTCAGGGTTAAGTCGCCAGATACGGGATCCCAGGTATAGGTTCCCCATTCGGCAGTTGCAGCCTCTTGATCACCATCATCAGCATTTGAATGAGCAATGATGTAGCGATCATAATCCAGGAAACTCAATACATTGCGGCCATAGTCGTCTACAAACAGCCAACTGCCGCGTAGATCGGCCTGCTGAGAGGCGGCGAAATGCGCTTCGGCCTCTTCTTCTGTTACCAGGGTTTCACCGATCGCCGTTTGCGCCTCGGTTTCAAAAGCGCCGGCAGGCTGATTCACCTCTACATCCTTGCCAACAAAGCTATCAAGCGTTTGCTGACTAATGGTGATGCCGTTGTCAGGATTACCGTCGTCATCCAGGGTCTGAAGCAACCGCAGTACATTGGTTACCACATCCGCATCGTTACCTTCGGCCATATCCGCCGGCGTGACACGCCCGGTTGCCGTTACGGCTGGCAGTTCGGTATCGCCAATGCTAAAGATGACGGTATCACCCTCAACATAATTGTATTCCCCCAGAGCCGTGGTCGTTCCGCTCTTGTTCCCTGGGGACGTCTGATAGCTGATACCCGCGACCGCGCTATCGGTGAATACCCCTGTCTCCGTCTTTGCGGAAGGCTCTGGCGCCTTACCACCACCGGACGAGGAGCCCCCGCCCCCACAGGCAGTGAGCATTACCGCCAGCGCCAATGATCCATACTTGAATGTTTTCATGTTCCCTCCAGTGCGAATAAAACTCTTCGAGGACACTAGAAGACCACTGGCGTCCCCGGCGCGCATCCCCCAAATTGGGGATGAGCAGCAACTAACTGTTAACCCCTTGGTATTCAGGCGGGGGCTGATAGGAAAAGGAGAATCAGCCCGCGCTGGAGAGCAGAAAAGGCGTGCGGGAAGGGGGCATCTAGCGTTGTACAGACTGTACCGAGAAAGGGGGGGAGAGGCGCAGAAAATAACCTCGGCGTGACGGTAAGAGCACGGCGACATAGCAAGCCACCGTCACTCCGGAGTTATTCGCTACGCTCACCCCTTCGGGGCCAGACGTCGTCTGCTCTGCGCTTCACTTGTGCCCCGGAGTCTCCCTCAAAGCATCGTAGCCTTTTCAAACACTCTGCCAACGGAAGGAGATCCCGGGGCGAGCCCGGGATGACGGTGGGTTATTGGTTTGCTTAGTCTGCCGTAAAGTTCAGGGTGAAATGACACACGGATTTCTGGCTGTCGTTATTCCATGTCCAGGTTTCCGTTCCCGTGATCGTTCCCGTTATCTTCGGTGACTCACCCGGGTGATAGGTGGCTTCCCAGTTATAGGATTCCTGTGTATAGAAGTAATAACAGCGTTGCTGCCCGTCTGCATCACAGCCTTCGTTTTCCCAAACCACATCACCAACCTCTGACAGAGAGAGGATTCGGGTATCTTTGTCATAAGAGCCAGAATCACTGTAGCTGCCATCTTCATCGGTTCCTTCCAGCGTAAACTGGTCCAGGTCAGCCTTCAGCTTCCAGGTTTCCGAGAAACTTGAGCTATCACCGACGACCAGATCACCAATCGTGCAGCGCATACTGTCATTGTACGGAGGGTTGTTGGCCTCAATCAGCGCACCGGGTTGATAACTGGCGACGGTTTCCGTGATCATCAAATCCAGCGTTGTCACAGAGTTGGTCGGCTCTGGATCAATACCATCCTCAATCCCGTCATCATCCGAGTCAGGGTCAAAATCATTCGGGTCCTGGCCGTTGGGCAGGCCGTCACCATCGATATCATCATCGGCCACGTCCCCTACGCCATCATTGTCAAAATCTTCCTGGCCAGGATTAGGGATAAGAGGGGCATTATCCAGATCATCAATCACGCCGTCCTCATCCGTATCCTCTTCACAGGCATCACCAATGCCATTGCTGTTAGCATCGGTTTGACTGGCATTGGGGGTCAGGCGGCAGTTGTCAGAAGTGTCGGCAACGCCGTCCCCATCATCGTCGCTGTCACACACATCACCCTGGCCATCGCTGTCGGTATCCAGCTGGCTGGCATTGGGGATTGCCGGGCAATTATCTTCGGCGTCGATGATCTCATCGTTATCCGCATCCAGATCACAGGCATCGCCGATACCATCATTATCGCCATCCGCCTGGTTAAAATTCGGCGTTTCCGGGCAGTTGTCTTCATGATCCAGGATTTCATCGTTGTCCATGTCCTGGTCACAGGCATCCCCTGTACCATCGGCATCCTCATCCTCCTGGTTCGGGTTGGCGATGCCAGGACAGTTGTCTGCGCTGTCAAGGTGGCCATCCAGGTCGCTATCCGCTTCCAGATCTGGGTTTTCCACGGTTTCATCCAGATCCTCGGGGGGATCCACCTCGACTCCGGTTTGTTCTGTTTCTGATGCCAGCAAATCTTCCATGTCACTGATAAGAGTATCGGTGCCCGGCACCTTAACCACGCTCAGGTCCTGGTTCAGATCATCTACCACATTGGTACCGGAAAACCCGGAGATAGGGGCGCCATCAACTTCCCCGTCTACAATTCCATCGCTGGCGTCTTCTGCCAGCATGGCGATAACCTCATCGGAGGACGCCGGCGTACTTGTTCTACCCCCGATCCCGGTAGCTACGGCAACCAGCGCTTCATTCGCCATGCGATATTTCACGACGGAGGAGAAATCCGCCTCCTCCATGCCTTCCACATAGAGAGGCGGTGTTTCAAACAGATTCAGGGCTGGATCAATACCAAACCCCAGCGTGGTAGCGACTTGCGCCTGCGCCGCAGCAAGCTCGCTATCGAAGTTTTCTGTTGTGAGCGCTTTATTGCTCAACAGCTCTACCACCATTGTGGTCATCGGCGTCGCATAAACCGGCTGATTTCCACTCAATTGCGACTGGGTCACAATGGTTTTCAGCGTCTGCATGGCGGCACTGCCGTCATCGGTGGACAAGTCCGTGGTTTCTCCGTCGACGGTAATCACCAGCAGGAAAGGCCCCTCTACTGGCTTCAATGTCAGGCTTTCAATGGCTGCCTGCTGATTAGTGCGCGTTTCTCCGACACTCGCACCCTGCAAATTTTCCGCAGCCAAATCAATGCGATAAGCCGTGACGGGTGCATTGGCCAACGGCCCCTTCACGGCGGCCCCGGACATTTTCATCCCGGAGTTGTTCCCACCATTGTCGGCGGGCGCACTGCTGCTTCCACCACCGCCACAGGCGGACAACGCCGCCGCCACACCAATTGCCAACGCGCTTCGTATAAACCGGCTCTTTGTCGTCATTTCCCCTACCCTCATTCGAGTTTCACCAACGGCAGCGCCTGTCGCACTGCCATTCATTCACTCAAAGAAAAGTAGCCATACTGAAAAAAATCCACATCCCCCAAATGGGGGATAAGCATTTGCTCACCGGGAAACCACTTCTTGCATCATTGCATGGGAGAAAAAAAGGGAACCAACCTACGCTTGAGAGCAAGAAAAGCCCTAATCCGTGAGGTGCGCAGGCTTGACTGATCAGGGCCTTGATCGATATACCCTTGATCTGACTACGAAAACTCGGCCCACGGGAAACATTGCCTCTAACGGCAGGAGATCCCGGACCAGGTCCGGGATTAGGCGGGATACATTCAAGGAAGTCGAATACGCCTCTTCCTGGTAATTCTCTGTACGACCCCTTCGGGGGCAGTCTCTGGCCGTTCTGCGCAGAGTCTTTACCCCGAAGCCTCTTTCCGGCTATTGGGAAACTGTCAGTTTCCCTGCCAAATCTTATTCCTCAGGACAACCTGACCCTGGCTCCTCCATGATTGAAAGCGTGACCGGAATAGGATCAAAGTTATCGGCAAGGTCTACCTCTGTATCAACATACATATAGTAGGTTTTGCTGCTTTCCAGTTGCTCACTGAAAGGATCGCCATCCCACCCTCCGCTTGCCCCCATGCAACTTTCGTCGTCGCAGAGCCATGCCTGCACGTCAATCTCGCCAGCACTTGCATAACCGCAAAAAAAGCCGCTCGCTGACGGTGAAAAGGAAAAGCGATTACTCTCCCAGGTACTGTCAAAAATATAGCCTGAGACCTCACCGCCGGAGGATGGCACCGGCACGATGCTGTCTTCATCTATCCCCACATCACCAGATCCATCACCCGACCCATAATCGCCTGATGACGTATCACCATCACCACAAGGGAGAAACGCTTCACCACCGATCAAATCCAGATAATCCTGGGTGTAGTAGAAGTAGGTTTTGTCAACCTCTACGGCGCAGGAGTAGGGATAACTGGATTTTGCAGGGCACTCACCGGAACGGTAGGAGTAGCCGAAAGAATCTTCCATAGCCAATAGCTCCTGCCTTGCCGCCTCTGTAGGAAGGGTGGCTTCTGTACAGGATCCATCAACAATAATATGCGCAGGGTAATCCCCCCCGCCGGTATCCAGGATTGCCTCACTTCCCTCAACATATTTGAAGACCTGCT
Organism: Alcanivorax sp. HI0044; assembly: GCF_001634945.1. Taxonomy (NCBI): domain Bacteria; kingdom Pseudomonadati; phylum Pseudomonadota; class Gammaproteobacteria; order Oceanospirillales; family Alcanivoracaceae; genus Alcanivorax; species Alcanivorax sp. HI0044. The sequence goes on along the minus strand of NZ_LWEZ01001881.1, from coordinate 17,316 downwards.
CTCCTCCCACGGAGACCATGACCTCAGCATAATCCAACGGAATGCCCGCCTCCTGTGCCTGGCGCTTGTCCTGGCAGCTGGCAATATTGTCGAAGCCGACCAGGCAATAATCGAAAGGATTCCCCTTGACGACACGTTCCGGGATTTGTTCGCTGCAATCAAAGGTTTCGCTGGTTTCCACGCCGGTAACATTATTGCGATAAGTTCCTTCTACCGTCACATCCCCACCAAACGCCGACAGGGTGTAATTGCCAATGGGCATATATAGCTGATTGTCCGATGAACTGTTCTCGCCACAAACGGCCAGCTCTGTGGAGCCTGGGCCGCGCGTCGCCAATCCGAATTGAAAGGCATACAGCCCTTTACTGCTCGCTCCCTTGGTATTGAACAGCAACCGGAAGGTACAGCCCTGCGCATCGGAGACCTCGATCATGCTGGCAGGGCTGGCAACCAGGCCATCATTGGATTCCACAATTTTTCCTCGGCCATAATCCCCAGTCCGCAAACCCAGTCCGGTAATACCGTTGGCCAGCCTTACGCTTGAGATCAGGTAAGCCTGACCGTTTTCATGCAGTACATCCGCAGGCTTCGTAAATTCGGGGTCTTGCGAACCTATGGCATAGGCACTGCTGTCGATAAGGAAGCTGTCGCCATTATTGAGGGACAGGGTCACGTTGAGGGGATCTGTGCTGGTGACACTCAGGTCAGCATCGGAAAAGCCCGCTGCGCAGCCTTCAAAGTAACCGTAATTGATAATTTCTATGGCATTGAAGTTCCCTGGGGCAATATCGGTGACGCGACTGCCTTGGGAGGTAAGAATCTCCATTTTCTGGAAATCCACTCTGGCAACCTCTGCCTCGGTCAGCATTTCCCCTTCACCCGCTGTATCAGCCAGCAAGCCTTGCACGTCGATCTCATTGGACCAGTCCAGGAAGGCATTGGTCGCCACCTCATTCACTGAACTGTCCAGCTGGATACCGTTATCCAGATTGCCATCGACATCAATGCTGACCAGATATTGGATCTTGAGAGTGCCTTCCGGAGAGAAGGCATCTGGAATCAGATGACTCAGCGGGGTATAGCCTGTGCCCGTCACGGTAGCCAGCAGGGTGTCACCCACAAAAAAATCGACGCTATCGCCCTGTTTGTACTGATAGCCTCCGCCAGCATCCACTTCACCTTGAATGCCAGAGCTGGTGACATAACGCAGGCCGGTTATCGGCCCCTGAATTTTGCCACTCCCCGCACTCTTTGCGGCGGCCGAGCTGCTGCCATCGCCGCCGCCCCCTCCGCCACCACAGGCCGTAATAACCAAAGCCAGCCCCATGGCCAGAATCTGCCTGACCGCTTGCACTCTATTCATGATGTCGCCCCCTTTCGCATGTATTCGATGAAACCCTTTCTTTCTCAATTCATCACAAAGAAGCAGGCTAACGGGGACAAACGATGCACACATCCCCAATATTGGGGATGGGTAATCACTTACCGTTCAGACCAGAAAATACAAAGCGTTTGAAATAAACCTGAATGAAAACTAACCCGCACTGGAAAGCAGGAAAGGAACGCGGGGCTGAGTAACCTGCTGTTGGACAGGAAGGGCTCTGACCAGTTTGGTGAGCTGGGCCTGGCTGGTGACTTCGGTTTTGATAAAAATGCTTTTAATCTGGCTACGCACCGTGTGGAGAGAAACATTGCCACTGGCGGCAATATCCGCCGGCTTTTCGCCCTGCGCAACCAGGGCCGCAACACGCGCTTCCGCCGGGGTGAGATCCAGCAAGGAGGCGAGCTTGCCAAGATCCATCTGCGACTGCTGTTCGCCATCCACCAGATAGATAGCAACGTGCGCGGGGACCGGCATCAGGCTACTGTCTGCATCCGGGTGCAGGGGAATTACCTGCATGAGCAAGGGCGTGCGCCCGCAACGCCATACCGGGACGACACCGCCAGTTACCGGGGCATGGACATTGCTGCCATCGAAGGAAGCGGCGAGCAGTCTATCCAGTAGATCTTGTGCGGCCTTGTTCTTTAGACGCAGTTTTCTGGTATGCATGCGAAGAGAGGGTTCTGCACGCAGCATTTCCCAGGCAGACTCGGAGGCGTACACCACCTCTTTGCGAACATTCAGCAACAACATGGCACCGAACCGGCCTTGTTGCTCCAGATAATCCTGCTGTTGTTTACGCTGGTGGATAATTGCTTCAAGCCGAAGAGCGCGGCGAATATGTGGCGTTAGTGCATTAAAGGCATTGGTCTCGTTACGGGTAAAATGGCCCTGCCCGCCGGTACGCTGCATAAACATCTGTATGGTCTGGCCTTCGTGCTGCCAAACCGTTCCGCTGGCACCATGGTGAATATCCAAACCACGGGCCCAATCATTGAAGAACTCGGACCGGTAGAACGTTTTCTGATCGCAGATACCATCCAGAAATGAGGAATAAAATTTACCCGGCGGCAGCGAAGCCAATCCGGGTCGCCAGGGGCAAAGGTTCACATAGTGCTCTACAAACGCCTTGTGAGCACTGGCATCGGTGTTAACCTGCACGCCGTTGAACACTTGGTCGGCATCCTTGTTCATCACCAGGATACGCGCCGAACGACTGCCAGACAGGCTCACCATCCGGTTCAGGAACTCCTGCCAGCCGGATTTTTCGTAAGGTGCGTAGTAGAGGGCGTCCAGTAAAGCATTCAGCCCTTTGCCAACAAACATAACCCGCCTCTTTCTTCCCCCTGCTCAAACAATACCACAAAGATTATCGTCCCAAGCTCATGTCTTATACCGGCAAATTCAGCACCAGCGCGGTCAGTTGTGACTGGGAATGCGCCCCGGTCTTACGGTAGATATTTTTGATGTGATGGCGGACGGTGTGCACAGAAAGGTTCAGTTGATCCGCGATTTGCCCCGGCTTTTGACCGCGCGCAATTCCATTGGCAATCCGCGACTCCGACTCGGTCAATCCCAGACACTGTCCGATCAACTCTTCTTCACTATTTTCTTCGCTCGGCTCTGCGACGATAAAGACCGCCAGCAAACCATGCGACAGGAACAACGCTTCATCGCGAGGCTGCACCGTACTGACCAGCAATCGCATAGACTCCTTCCCTGCATCGCCAATGTTCACCATCCCGGTGTATTTGCGCGTTAGGCACTCCTGCATGAGCGCATCCAGCTGCACCTGAGACTGTCGAAAGGACAGTCTCAGGCGATTCTCTTCGAGCCTCACCGAGGCTGCTCTCATCAACTGCTTCTCTGCTTCCGCAGACACGAAAACCACGTTCTGCTGACCGTCCAGAAGCAACATGGCTCCCTGTCTTTGCCGGTAGACCGCAATCTGACGATCATCCAATAGTCTGGCGGCTTCCTCCTGACGAAGGGCTCTGGCAATGTGCGGCATTAGCCCTTCAATCAATTCCTTTACAGCAGCCCCAAACTCGCCCTGCTCTGCTGGACGCTGCACAGTCAGCACCAATAGTGCATCGTCCGTATCATGCCGAACATCACACAGGGTGAGCGCGGACGCGCCACGGCTGTCGGACTTTGCAAGGGCGCGGCTACTCTGATAACCGCCCAGTCGCTGGTCGTTCTCCCTATTCAGCATCAACAGTTGAGCGGATTGCCCACCGCTCAATACACTGATCCGGTCCAGGCAATCCTGCCATCCATCTCTTTGATGCGCCGCGAAATAAATCGCGTCCATAATCTCTGCCAGATCCTTGTCCCGCGACACCCCGGTTCCTCCCTATCTCTTGAGGTTCAGAGTAATCAGGCAGCGCTATCCGCGCATCCCCCAAATGGGGGACTGACAGCAAAACGCCCGCATAGGCGGGCGTTTGAGGCAAGGAAGGGCGATATGAGCGAGGGAGCCAGCCTGAAAGACTGAGTACGCAAGGAGTTATTCAAGGTTCCCTAACGGTCCGCGCCCTGTTGGCGGGCTCGCTGCTGTCGCTCTCTCAGGCCCACGGCGTCATTTTCCAACAGCTCCCAGCCCTGAAGATTATCTTCGATAAGCTGAGTCAGGGCATCCAGGTGCGCCGGCTCGGCATTCATGGCAGAGATATAGGCAAAAGACTCGCCACCGGCCGCCTCGAAGTAACCCCGGTTCTCCTCATCGATTTCCTCTACCGTTTCCAGGCAATCCGCAGAAAAGCCGGGGCAAAAAACCTGCACGGATTTCACGCCCTGCCCGGGCAGGGATTTCAGGGTGGCGTCGGTGTAAGGCTGCAGCCATTCTTCCCGCCCGAAACGAGACTGGAACGTCGTCATCCATTGATCATCGGCAAGCCCCAGTGCCTCGGCCAGCAGCCGTGAGGTTTTGTGGCATTCACAGAAGTACGGATCTCCCTTCAACAGGAAGCGTTTGGGCACACCGTGATAACTGAAGACCAATTTGTCTGCGGCGCCATGCTGCTTCCGGTAGGCCGCAATGTGGCCGGCCATGGCCTGAATATAAGGCGGGTAATCCGGGTAATGGCTGATAAAACGCAGGTCCGGCAACCAGCGCCGCTGCATGAAATCCCGTGCCACCGCATCGAAGGTTGAGGCGTTGGTGGACGCCGAGTACTGCGGGTACAGGGGCAGCACCAACAACTGGCGCACACCATCGTCTTCCATGGCCTGCAGCTGACTGGCGATGGATGGATTGCCATAACGCATGGCAAGACGCACCACCACACCGTCACCGTATTTCTGCTGCAGACGCGCCCGGATGCCATCCGCCTGGTCCTGGCTGTGCACCAGCAGCGGCGAGCCCCTTTCCGTCCATACACCTTTATACGCCTGGGCGGAGCGACGCGGGCGAATCACCAGGATCACCATGTTAAGAATGAAGAACCAGATAACCCGGGGAATTTCCACCACCCGGGTATCGGACAAGAACTCGCGCAGGTAACGACGCAGAGCGCCGGCTTCTGGCGCATCCGGGGTGCCCAGATTGGTGATCAGCACACCGATTTTATCGGGTTGCTGATGGTCAAAGTTTTCTTGTCCCTGATAGGCCATGAAGTGATCTCACTCGGTTGCCATTCTGATAGAGGGGGAGCTCGACTCGCCCCCAGGCTACTATGCCCGTTAGTGTAGCGGCATCACGTCAAGACGCCATGGCCGCCAGGCTATCAGCACCACAGGAAAGCATTACTCCGGGAGCACGCCTTCATGGCGCGCCAGTTCCTCACGAAACGCATCCGGAACCGGTGCCGACGCCTGCTTTTCATGATCAAAATACACCTGAACCGCCCGCCCGCGAGCCACCAGGGCACCGTTCTGCCAGGCCTGCTGGGTAACCACAAAGGAGCTGTTGCCAATGCGTTCAATACCGGTACGCAGGGTCACATCACTGCCGTAGTAAATCTGGGCAACGAAATCGACTTCGACACGGGCAAGAATCAACGGCAGCGAGGCCGGATTACGGCCGCCACCGAAAAGCTGAAACAGCGGCGCTCGGCCCGTTTCGAACCAACCCGTAACAACCGTGTTGTTCACGTGGCCGAAGGCGTCAGTTTCATAAAAGCGGGGAGTGACGGTTTGTTCAAACATGACCGGATCCGATACAAGGAAGGGGCTGCCATAATACCCATGGCGCCCCACAAATCGAACCCTTGCTCCAGACGAAAGCGGCTACCTCAACTGCCCTGCAGGTGATCCAGATCCGCCCGCAGCTTCTTGACGGTTTCCTCCCGGGTGTACTGCTCCACCTGCAACTGCTCTACCCGCGCCATCAACGCCAGGATGCTCTCACTGGCACGCTCCATGGTTTCCCCCATCTCGCTGGATTGCCCCGCGCCACCCTCCAGCGCCTGCAACTCTTGATCCTGGGCCTCCAGCTGCTGGCGCGCCCGGCGTAGCTGGTCAGAGGCGTCGCTTAACGCACGCTGCTCCTCCAGCAGCGTCCGTCGCAGCCGATCCAGCATTGTCTGGTACGCGTCGCTCCCCACCGCAATCTGTTGCCAGTCGGCGAAACGCTCCCGTAACAGGGAGGCCGGCAGCCCTGCAGGAAGATCCGTGAGCGGCAAGCTGATCCGTGCCCGCGGCGGCGCCCCCTCGTCAAGCGGCTCGGTTTGCTCCCCCTCGACCCGCGCCATACCCGGCAACACAACCGACTCCCCGGCTCCGGGCCCTGCCGTCACCACCAGTTCCCGGGCATCCGCATCGGCATAGCGCACCAGTTGCAGGTCCTCCTGCAGCACCAGCCCAACCTCGAACTGGTAGGAGGTAACCACATGCCCTTTGTTGCCCTCTTTCTGGCGGTCGGTCACCGCCAGCGACTCCACCTGCCAAACGCTCAGATTGTTATCCTGCAAGGCTTGGCGAACCTGCTGTTCCAGATACTCATGGCCGCTGTCATCACTGCAGCCCGCCACAAAGAGTCCCAGTAGCCCGGCAGCTATTATCCCTATCAGGGTGGGTTTTCTTCTCATGGTCCCCTCGCTTTCCTGACGTGTCCGCCTAATACGCGCCTTTTTGCTCATTTTTTCAACCCCATACTGACCGCCGGGCGGGACTGCCTTTTGCCCGGCAAGCCGGTACAATGCCGCCTCTTTCTTCCCGCCGCCTGCCGACAACCGCCGCAGCCGGCGATGGCGCGCCCCGGCCGCCCTCTCGTTACAGGACAGTCTCTTGATTTCTACCGCGAACATCACCATGCAGTTTGGCGCCAAGCCGCTGTTTGAAAACGTCTCCGTCAAATTCGGCAATGGCAACCGTTACGGCCTGATCGGCGCCAACGGCTGCGGCAAATCCACCTTTATGAAAATCCTCGGCGGCGAGCTGCAGCCCAGCAATGGTCAGGTGATGCTGGATCCCAATGATCGCCTCGGCAAACTGCGCCAGGACCAGTTCGCCTTCGAGGAACACACGGTGCTGGACACCGTGATCATGGGGCACAGCGAACTGGCAGCGGTAAAAGCCGAGCGCGACCGGATTTACAGCCTGCCGGAAATGAGCGAAGAAGACGGCATGCGCGTGGCCGAGCTGGAAATGCAATTCGCGGAGATGGACGGCTACACCGCCGAAGCCCGGGCCGGCGACCTGTTGCTGGGGCTGGGCATTCCCGAAGAACAACACGCCGGCCCCATGACCGCCGTGGCGCCGGGCTGGAAATTGCGCGTACTGCTTGCCCAGGCCCTGTTCTCCGATCCGGACGTACTGCTGCTGGATGAGCCCACCAACCATCTGGATATCCACACCATCCGCTGGCTGGAAGATATTCTGGTGGCCCGTTCCAGCACCATGATTATCATTTCCCACGACCGGCACTTCCTGAACAGCGTGTGCACCCACATGGCGGATCTGGATTACGGTGAGCTGCGCCTGTTCCCGGGCAACTACGACGAGTACATGACCGCCGCCACCGCCGCCCGTGACCGTCTGTATGCGGACAACGCCAAGAAGAAAAAGGAAATCGCTGACCTGCAGAGTTTTGTCAGCCGCTTCTCGGCCAACGCCTCCAAGGCCAAACAGGCCACCAGCCGGGCAAAGCAGATCGACAAAATCCAGCTGGAAGAGGTGAAACCCTCCAGCCGGATCAGCCCTTATATTCGTTTTGAGCAGACCAAGAAACTGCACCGCCAGGCGGTAACACTGGAAGGGCTGGGCAAGCATTACCATGATCTGACTCTGTTCCAGGACCTGAGCCTGCAAGTAGAAGCTGGCGAACGGGTCGCCATTATCGGACCCAACGGCATTGGCAAAACCACCCTGTTACGCTGCCTGGCCGGTGATCTGGCTGCCGACAATGGCACGGTGAAATGGGCAGAAGCCGCCGAGCTGGGTTACTTCGCCCAGGATCACAGCCACGACTTTGAACAGGACATGATCCTGTTCGACTGGATGGCCCAGTGGACCAGCGATGGCGAACAGGCGGTGCGCGCAGCGTTGGGTCGCATGTTGTTTTCCAATGACGAAGTGCTGAAATCCGTGAAGGTGATTTCCGGTGGCGAACAGGGCCGCATGCTGTTTGGCAAGCTGACCCTGACCAAACCCAATGTGCTGTTGCTGGACGAACCCACCAACCACCTGGACATGGAATCCATCGAAGCGCTGAACCTGGCGCTGGAGAACTATGCTGGCACATTGTTCTTTGTCAGCCACGACCGGGAATTCGTCAGCTCCCTGGCCACCCGCATTCTGGAAATCACCCCCGAAGGCGTTCGCGACTTCACCGGCAACTACGATGATTACCTGCGCAGTATTGATGTGGACGGCTGATGTTGCTGTAGGCGTTCCCTTCCAGGGGACGCATCGCGCGCAGCGCGACCATCGCCGACAGGCGATTAAAAGGCCCATTACTATTCAGCACACAGGCCAGCCTTAACGATTTCGAATATTAACAACGCCGGATTCGTCCCCTGGAAGGGAACTCTTACAGCGGCTTCGAATCTGGTGACGAGCACAAGGATAACCCCATGACCGACATCGATCAGAGCACCCGTACCGAGATGGAAGCCGCCGCGTTTCGCCGGCTGCTTCAGCATCTGGATGAACACAAGGATGTGCAGAATATCGACCTGATGATCCTGGCGGATTTCTGCCGTAACTGCCTGTCGAAATGGTTGGTGGCCGCCGCTGAAGAGCGCCAGGTAGCGCTGGATTACGAGGCCGCGCGGGAGTGGGTATATGGCATGCCGTTCGCCGACTGGAAAGCCCGTTTCCAGACGCCCGCGTCCCCGGAACAGTTAGCCGCTTTTGAGGCCAGGCAGAAGGCCCGGCAACAAGACTGAAACGCAACGATTTGCGCAAGCTCACCAAGCGCGACCACGGTGCCTATTTTCACTCGTAATGCGGCGCCGGCATAACAAGAGAGGCGGCCCGCAGGCCGCCAGCTGGACATGGATGTCTTGTTATTCTTCGCTGAACACGCTCTCGACCTGATAGACAGCGGTAGTGCCGCTGACTTCATGGCCCACCACCAACAACGCCTCACCGCTGGGAGAATCCGCTGCCGGAATAAACACCAGCCCTTCCGGTCCCAGATCGCCCGCGATGGTACCAATCTGGCTTTCCGCGATCAGGCCATCATCGATCAGGTCTTCGATATCTTCACTATCTACACCGCCGCCCCAGTAGTTGCGGCTGTTGAAATAGTCCCGATAGATCGGTGCCGCCGGATCGGTGATGTCATAGACCAACACGCCACCCATGCGCTCCAGCCCCAGGAACAGGAAAGTCTTGTTGCCGATGGCACCGATGGTCAGCCCTTCCGGCTCTGGCCCCTTGGCATCACTGCGGCTATCCATGGCATTGATTTCATCATGCCCGGCATTGAAGAAATCCCGGCAGGCCACATCCCGATTCTGGCCCAGCCAGCAACCATCACTGGCAAGGAACTGTTCGATCATGTCACCACTGTCGAATACCTGCTTGCCATCCTCATCCCAGATGGAGAAAGATCGGCCACCATAGCTGTACAGGGTGTCATACATAAGGCGGTTACCGTCGTCATCCTGGTCGCCCGCGTCGTTGAACAGCAGCGGCTTGCCATTGTCGTCGGTCTTGTAGCCCTGCACCCAGGTGATATTCAGGCGACCCAGCAACTCATCGTCACGGCAATCCCCTGGGTCTCCGGCGGCGGCCCCGCAATAGCCAAATACATCCGGGTCCAGCAGGGCCCCTTCCGCCAGCGCCAGCAGTTGTGGCGGCATGTCATCGCCGCAACGACGCTCAAAGCCATCGGCATGAACCAGATGCTTGACGCGGAGTTCCTCTACAAAGCCAAGAGAGGCATCACCACATTCGGTGCTGTTAACCTTAAGATCTTCATTCCAGTAACCCTCGTTATCTTCCCCCCAAGCGCGGGCGTCCCCCTCGTTAGCGGTGACCAGATAGGTAGCGCCATTGGCCTGGTAGGCATGAATGGCATCGGGCAGATACAGGCCCATCACGCCGGCGTGGGTGGTGATATTGATAACCCCCCCGTCTTCATCGCTGAAATCCATGGCAACCACACCACGATCAATCTCGCCTAGCGGCAGAATATCCGTGACCTCTCCGGCGAGGATGTCGACCTTGGCCAGGGCGTTGTTTTCCTGCAGGGTCACCCAAGCCGTCTGGCTGTCCGCCGAAATGGCAATGTATTCCGGCTCCAGGTCTTGGGACACGGAGGCATTGGGACCATAAATTCGCACGCCCCTGTCTCGCAGGGTGGCGGCATCAAAAGCGTCAAAGCCCGCCGTGATCACGACCGGGTTGGCCGGATCACTGAAATCCACAATGCTGATGGAGCCGTCCGGGTCCGTCTGGTAATCGTCGCTGGGCTCGCCCTCATTGGCGGTGAGTACACGGGTTCCATCCGGGGTAAACGCCACCATGTCCGGCTGGGCGCCCACTTGCTGGCTACCTAACAAGGTCAGATCACTGGCCTTATAGAGGGCAACAAAACCGTTGTCCGTTTTGGGATCGGCTTCAATCGCCACGGCCACCAGACCATGGCTGGTAGCGACACTATTCACTTCCGCGCCCGCCGCAATGCCTGCAGCACTGATCGCATTGATCTTGACCGGATTCTCAGGATCGCTCAGGTCCAGTACATCCAGCTCACCCTCTTCCGCATTCACCACAAACAGGCGCTGGCTGGCCGCGTCATAGGCCGGGATCTCGGCGGCGGAAGCATCAAAGCTGCCCGTGGAATAACGGCTCACATAGGACAACCGGATGCTGTCTGGCGTGCGCACCGCTTCATCGACAGCGGCATCAGACTCATTGTTGTCGCCACCACAGGCGGTCAACGCCACCGCCAGCACCACGCTGGCCCCCAGATACAAAGTCTTCATTGAATAACCCCTGCTGTTTATTTTCCCCAAACGAATTGCTTTCAGGGTTTTACAGGTCGTTCATGAAAACGAAGAGACGGGGAGGTGAAGAAATTGTGTCTGTTCTGTTCTGGCATAAAAAAACGCGGCACCTGCCAGGCAGGGCCGCGTTCACCGGATGAAACCAGACTGATTCACATCAGGCGGTTTCGTAATCGTTCTCCTCGAAGTCGGCCATCTGCGCCGCGTACTGGGTGGCGAACCCGGGGTACATGGTGGCGTTGAAACCGTCTTCGGTGAGATACCAGCTCTTGCAGCCGGAATTCCAGTTGGTTTTGGCCAACCGTTTCTGCATGGCCTTGTTGTGCTTGCGCTGCACATCCTCTTTCACATCCAGCACCTTCAGGTCTTCCTGCAGAATTTTCTGCACCCCTTTCACGGCATAATCGAGCTGGGATTCCATATACACCAGCGCGGAATTATGGCCAGGGCCGGAGTTGGGGCCAAAGGTCATGTAGAGGTTCGGATAGCCCGACACATTAATACTCTTATAGGCTTGGGCTCCGCCTTGCCATTCATCGCCCAGGACGCGCCCCTGGCGCCCCTTCACCGGGAAAGGTGTACCTGAATGGCTGACATCGAAACCGGTAGCGAAAACAATACAGTCCACCTGATGCTCGATGCCTTCCACGGTACGGATGCCCTTTTCGCTGATACGGGCAATCGGCCAGGTAATCAGCTTGGCGTTATCCTTCTGCAGTGCCGGGTAGTAATCGTTGGATACCAGCACCCGCTTGCAGCCGATGGTGAAGTCCGGCGTCAGCTGACGACGCAGCCAGCGGTCCTTCACTTGCCGGCGCAAATGCAAGCGCGCCACGCGTTCGGCAATACGGGTCAGCGGCGAGTTCCAGATTACGGCCAGCGCCATACTTTCATGGGTCCAGTAGAGCAGATTGCGCATGGCTTGCTGGCTGGCCGGCAGCTTTTCGAACAGCTTTTTATTCCACTGCGGCGTGGCAAAATCCGGACGCGGCATGACCCAGCCCGGGGTACGCTGAAATACTTTTACATGCTTCGCCTGTTTCACCAGCTCGGGGATAATCTGGATGCCACTGGCGCCGGTGCCGATCACCGCCACTTTCTTGCCCGCGAAATCATAATCATGATCCCAGCGGGCACTGTGGATCTTGTGGCCCTTGAAATCTTCGATGCCCGTAATCGCCGGGAAGCTACAATTGGACAGAGGCCCCTGGGCCATCACCGCAGCACGGCCGGCAAACTTTTCGCCTTTATCGGTGGTCGCGGTCCAGACGCCCTTCTTTTCATCGAAAGACAGGTCTTCCACGTTTTTCTGGAAACGGATATGTGATTCCAGTTTGAACTCGGCCACCAGGTGATGGATATAACCGAGAATTTCCTCGCTGCCCGAAAAGCTGCGCGACCAGTTGGGGTTGGGCGCAAACGAATAGGAATACAGATTGGACGGAATATCACAGGCCGCACCGGGATATTGATTGTCGCGCCAGGTACCCCCCACCGCATTACTGCGCTCCAGAATTACGAAATCTTCAATGCCGGCCTGTTTGAGACGGATGGCCATTCCCAGGCCGGCAAAACCCGCCCCAACGATCAGCACCGATACCGGCTTTACTGCTGGGCTTTTTTTTGCCGCCGTACGCTTGGCCGAGGCAGGACGCTTACGGGGAGCCGTTTTGCGGGCGGTCTTTTTTGGGGAGGCAGAGGATGTGGTCATAACAATATCTCTTCAGCAAACATGAGAGGCTCATCACGCACACCGGGCACCTGATGAGCCGTCATCGGCAACATCAGGCGGTGGGCTGGTAGGTCAGCTCTTTTACCCAGGAAGGTACAGCAGGCAAAGCCCGGCGCGGGATCAGCCCGGTCAGCTTGACCATGCCATCCACCGGCATGTGGTAAGCACGATTGTTGCGGTCCACCACAAACTTGGCATGTTGACGGATCACCTGGAACCAGGGATTGCGGCGGCCATCTTCCGTGCGCCCACCAATTTTTTCGAACTTGGCCATGGCCGCATACAGCCGCTCTTCCGGCAGCCCCATGGTAATAATGTTGTCGCGCATCTTGTTCAACAGAGGCACGTAGGAGGCAATGCCCAGCATCAGGCGCGGGTCCAGCAGCGGCGCCAGCATTTTGGTGGCACCGATAAAGGTTTTGCCGCGCCCCTGCATCTCCATCACGCTGAAACCGACCCCCAGGTGACGCGATTCATCGTCATTGATTTTCTCAAAGGCCTGGTGACAAACCGGATCTTTCACTGTTTCCAGCAGGAAGGTGCAAAGGGCGCCATCCAGGGCGATCTCCAGCATCGGCACCACGGTGCCCAATACATAGACCGGCATCTCATCGCTATAACGGTCCAGCCATTCGATCACCAACCGCAGGTTGATGTTGGGCTCGGGAATTTCATCGCCCTCAAGCATGCCCCAGCGCTTCATCAGTGCCATCTCGGCATTGGCATGGCGCTGCTCTTCCGCATGAAAATAAGTATAAATTTCACGCAGAGTATCAGTGGGAGCTTTCTTGGCCATGGCGGCAAACGCACGGGCACCCACGTGCTCAATCCACATCAGGTCGGCCATGAAATCTTTCAGTTTCGGCCACTGTTCTTCAGTAATCAGTTCCGCGCCGGGGGCATCCCAGTCGATATCTGACAGAGCCCACTGGGTGGATTTGATTTTGGCCAGCATTTTATCAAGATCGATAGATGCCATAATGCTCTCCTGTTATCGCGATACGATGTTTAAACCGTTTTAACGTGAATGCGTTTTATGCTTTTGCAGACGCCAGGCGGCTAAGCAGCCCGGCGCCACGGGTATACGTGGCGGGCAAATAACGCTTTGCTCGCCAGATCATGCGTGCGTCCAGTTGCGGCAGCACATACAACTGCCCCCGGTCCAGCGCCTTAAGCGTGGTCAGCGCCACCCCCTCGGCAGAAACGCCCGTGAGTTCCACAATCTTGTTCATTAGCGGCGTCACCCCGGCATCAATTCGCCCGGCAGTGAAAATATTGGTGTTCACCACCGTAGGGCACAGCACCGTCACGTTAACGCCGGTGCCGGAGGTTTCCGCCGCCAGCGTTTCCGACAGGGCCAGGACCCCGGCCTTGGTTACGTTGTAGGGGCCCATCAAGGGGGCGGCCGCAAAACTGGCGGAGGAGGCCACGTTGATAATGCCGCCTCGCCCCTGGGCTTTCAGACGGGGGGCAAAAACGTGACAACCATGGATCACACCCCACAGGTTGATGCCCATGGTCCAGTGCCAGTCGTCCAGGGAAATGTCGCCCACCGGCTTGCCGCCTACCCCCACGCCGGCATTGTTAATGACCAGATTCACCGGTTCCGGCAATAATGTCTCCGCTTGCTCGGCCAGCGCTTCCACGTCGGCCTGCACGCTGACATCGCACTTCACCGCCCAGGCGCGACCGCCTGTACGGGTAATGCGGTCGGCGGTTTCCTGGGCGGTATCCAGATTGATATCTGCACAGACCACCGCGCTGTTGCGCCGGGCCAGCTCTTCAGCAAAGGCACGGCCAATGCCGCTGCCCGCCCCGGTCACCACAGCAGAGGCGGCATAGGTTATTTTGTTATTACTAGCGAACATGAAGCCTCACTCCCTTGCACCGTTTGCCTTGCCTGCCCCCTGTATCGCAACGCAAGACTTTACTGTTACATTGCTCGGTGTAACAATAAATCGAATGCTTGTTCGGATTCAATTCGGAAATCATCATGGCTCGCAAACCCAAACAACAACGCTCCAAAGCCACCGTCGACGCCATCGTCGAGGCCGCCCTGATTGCCATTGCCCAGCAGGGCCCTTCTGCCACCACGGCGCGGCAAGTTGCCGACATCGCCGGCATCGGCGTGGGCTCCCTGTATGAATATTTCGAGGACAAGGACGCCATCTTCGAGGCTGCGGGTGCACGGTTCGTGGACGACACAGTGGCGATGATCAAACCACTGATTCCAGAGCTGGTGCGGCTGAACATCCGCGATGCGGTGGCCAAGCTTCTATTTACCTTTCGGGATTTTCTCGAGGAGAACAACCAGCTTTACCTGAAATGCGCCCGTCACGCCTTCAGTTTGGACATGGTGATCTATCAGGAGCCCATCAACCGGGCGCTGATGGACCTGTTCACCCAGTATCTGATGCACCACCCGGACATGCTGCGCCTGCCCAATATCCCCGCGCTGGCCTACTTTTATATCAACGGCGGGGTTTTTACCGTGGTTCGTCACCTTTCGGAGCAACAGCCGACACAGGGATTCGATGAGCTGGTCACCGTATTTGGCGACATCCTGGCCAGTTACGCGGAACACAAACTGGGCCTCCCTGAAGCCTGACCCATTTTTCAGTACGCGTTACCGAAGTCCAACCGGGACACCACGTTTCATGCATACACAGCCATAGCGACGGCAAGAGACACTAAAAACACAACGCTTGCCGCCAAAATAACAACAGGAGCCAACATGCAAACGCCCAACCCAGGCACGCCGCCGACCGGCGAATCGCGCATCCCCAACCTGGCGGACTGGCGCTTCAACCGCTACCTGACCATGCAGCTGATGCCGCTGTTCTACCTGCTGCTGATTATCGGGGCGCTAGTGGTCGTAGTGAGCGTCGTCGGCCTGAGCTTCTGGTTCTCCACCCTGGCCGGAATCATCGCGGCGGTGATTGCACCACTGGCGTTTTTAGTGATCGTGGCGGTGATTCGAGCCGCACTGGAATACCTGATCATGGCCCACCGCATTATGCGTATCATCGAACGAATGGATGCCCTGCCCGGCCAGGTGGCGGACCTGTCCGTGCGCGTGGACGGCATTACCGATCACGTGGATCTGCTCAATGATCACGTCAACGACATCCATGAAACCCTGATGCATGTGCGCCCCTTCCTGCGCTCGGCCGGCTTGCCCAGCCGCCTCTTAAATGCCTTCCGGGGCCACCCGGACAAGTAAGGTTTATCGCGAATAAGCCGCACTTTGCCAAACGCCCGGCGCAGGATGCCTGACGCAACCCCCCATAGCCTGAGAGGCTGTCGCTATTGCGATCCCCCCTTTTCAGGAATATTCAGGAAATCATCGGGTACTTGTGCGCAAAGAGCATGGCGGCCAGGATTTTCAGGTTTTGAATACCCGCGTCTGCCGCCGGGCATTCGGCGTCCAGCGGTGGTCAGGGCTGGCAGGCCTGTGCAATACGTCCATATCCGCGCCCGGATTGTCGTTCCCGGTACTGACATCGCCGCAGGGATATCGCACTATTGTGCCCCTGAAAGCGCCCCGCCTTTTTCCGGTGGCGCTCACCGTGTGAGTTGAGGAGTTCCCATGGCCCTACCTGCCTCCCTGCAGAACAGCCTGCAGCTGCCCGTTGTGGCATCCCCCATGTTCATTGTTTCCAACCCGGACCTGGTGATTGCCCAATGCAAAGCCGGCATCGTCGGCTCTTTCCCGGCCCTGAATGCCCGCCCGGCGGAAGAACTGGAAGTGTGGCTCAAGCGCATCACCGAAGAGCTGGATGCCTGGAACCAGGCCAACCCGGACAGCCCTGCCGCCCCGTTCGCGGTGAACCAGATTGTGCACAAATCCAATAACCGGCTGGAGCACGATCTGGAAATGTGCGTGAAGTACAAGGTGCCCATCGTGATTACGTCACTGGGCGCCCGGGTGGATGTGAACGAAGCCATCCACAGCTATGGCGGCCTGGTGTTCCACGACATCATCAACAACTTTTTCGCTAAAAAAGCCATCGAGAAAGGCGCGGATGGCCTGATCGCCGTGGCCTCCGGCGCAGGCGGCCATGCCGGCACCCTGTCGCCACTGGCGCTGGTGCAGGAAATCCGTGAATGGTTTGACGGCCCACTGTTGCTGTCCGGCGCCATTGCCACCGGCGATTCCATTCTTGCCGCCCAGGCCATGGGGGCCGACCTGGGCTACATCGGCTCCGCCTTCATCGCCACCGATGAAGCCAATGCCGACGAACGCTATAAACAGTCCATCGTAGACGGCAGCGCCAACGACATTATCTATTCCAACCTGTTCACCGGGGTGCACGGTAACTACCTGCGCAACTCTATCGAGGCGGCCGGCCTGGACCCGGACAACCTGCCAGAAAGCGATCCGTCAAAAATGGATTTCGGTGATGGCAGCTCCAAAGCCTGGAAAGACATCTGGGGCAGTGGCCAAGGTATTGGTGCGGTGAAAAAAGTCGGCCCGGCCGCCGATTTGATCGCCCGCCTGAAGCAGGAATACTCCGCCGCCCGCCAGCGCATGGAAGGCCTGCCCTGGAAATGAAATAACCGCTGCCTGCCACAAGCCGCAAAGCAATCAGGTTTGTTCTGGTTGTAAATGAAAAAGCCGCGCCCAGATTCTGGACGCGGCTTTTTCATTTACGCTCAACATCAATTCAAGCGCGCTATCGCGCGTCGCCTGCTCAGCCAGTCACAGAGCCGATCATCGACGCCACCAGCCCTTTCTTTTTGCCCTGCTGGTAATTATCAAACTCCAGAATACCGTCATCGATGGCGCCGAAACGTAACTT
>NZ_LWEZ01001880.1:0-12671 GCF_001634945.1 Alcanivorax sp. HI0044 | reverse complement strand
ACACGATAATCACCGGGATGGAGGCCACCAGAAACGGGTGAAAGACGGGCAGGCTGTTGCTGCGGCCGTAGATCCAGAGGGCGAAACGGTAGCTGGCCAGCGTCAGTAGCACACCAAACAGGGGGGTGTGTACCAGGCCGGCCAGATTGTCCAGGTTAGCCGGCATGGTCATCTCCATGGGCTTTGCCTGTGACTTCCTGGTGTTTGCCGCCCAGCAGTTTTTTCAGCATCAGGGTAACCACGATCATGCTGAGCAGGGTGCCCAGCACCACGGCCACGCCCAGCGCCAGTGCGTACTCTTCGTAACGGTGCCACTGCAGCACGATGCCGACCCCGAGGGGGAAAATCAGCAGGCTGATGTGTTTGATCAGGGCACCGGCGGCCGGTGCCACCCGCTGCGTAAACGGGGCTTCCAGCAACAGTGCCAGCAGCAACAGCACCATGCCGACCACGGAGGCGGGCAGGGGAATGCCGGTGAGGCGAATAATCACCTCGCCGAAAAACTGGAATAACAGGAGAATCAGCAGGCCATCGATCATGACGGGCTCAGCGGGGCAGTGGGCGGAACATCTGGATCAGGGCGACCACCAGCAGTCCGGCAAACACCACCATGGACCAGGCCGGCAGGCTCAGGCCGAGAAAGGACCAGTCCATTTCTGCGCACTCGCCGGATCCGGCCAGCACTTGCTGGAGTACGTTCTGCAGGGGAAACACGTCGAGCATGTAGTCCAGCCCGGGGCCGCAGGCGGGTACCTGGTCTGCCGGCAGGTTCTGCAGCCAGATGTGGCGCGCGGCCACGGCGCCGCCACCGAGGGCGGCCAGGGCGGTCAGCGCCCCATAGATCCGCACACCCAAGCCTTTGGGTCCGTGCAGGCTGGCGATCAGCAGGATCACCGCTGCGGCGATCACGCCAACGCGCTGGAAAATACACAGGGGACAGGGTTCCAGCCCATCCACGTGTTGCAGGTACAGGGCGCCGGCCATGGCGGCCAGGCAGGCCAGCAAGGCGAGGATATTGAGCAGGCGAGGAGCAGGAATAAGGGGCGACATGGGCGGCTCTTTTCGTCGGGGACCGGCGAAGGGTAGGCAAAAGCGGCAGTGGCGGCAAGGGGGAAAGAGCGGCTGGGGGGGGAACGCAGGATGTCGGCTGCGCAAGGCGCAAGCAACGCTTCCCCCGCAAGGCGGGAGAGAGCTAACCGTTGTGCGGGTTCGCGTCAGGCCTGTTTGGCGTTTTTCTGCTGCAGATTGCGGTCGTGCCAGGCATCGATGCCGGCTTGCCAGCCGTCAAACCACCATTGCGTCAGCTGGGCATCCGTATAGGGGCAACGATTGCTGTCGCCGCCGGACATGCCCCACATGCAGCCCTGATTGTACGCTTTTTCGCACTGCTCCCGGTCTGGAGACATGCCCTTGCTCCTTGCCACGTTCCATTAAGAGTAGCACTACGGTGCTATTTGCATAGCGTGCGAGTCCGCATTTTTGTTGTGCAAATGCAGCAAGAGCGATCTGTGTGCAGCGTTAGCGGTGCGCTATGCAACGGAGTGTGTCGCAGTGCAACGTGACGTTGAGGCGGGCGGCGCATGTCAGGGGCTGTATCGGGGAGTGGAGAGGCCGGCAGCGGCTCCCGCGGGGGCGGGAGCCGCTGTAGCCCCGCTGGCCGGTCAATCGCGGAAGTAATCGGCCAGGTAATCCTCGAAGGATTGCTGGTCAGCGGCTTCCCCGGCGGCCTGTTCGGCCAGGCTATCGGCGGCCAGTGCTTCCAGACGCTGGTTGGTGGCGTCGCAGCGCTGGCGGGACAGGAAGTGGTCACGGTGGGCCAGGGCCTGATCCATGGCGAACTGGAAGAAGCCCTGATTGCGGCTCTCCAGTGTTGCCAGAATCCGCGCGGACGGAGTGGCGCCGGGGTTGTCGACTTTTTCCTGCTGGTGCGCCAGTGCCTCGGCATAGTTGGTGCCGCCATGGGCGCGGTCAAACAGTTCGGCAATGGGCTGCATCTGCTCCAGCTTTTCCGTGGCCCAGTCTTTCAGACTCACCGACTTGCCCCAGTTGCAGAGCTGGGTGGCGGTGTTGCGGCCGTCATAGACCACCTTGCGCAGGTTTTCCTTGCTGGCATGCAGGTCGCATTTTTCCAGTTGCGGTGATTCGCGCAGCAGGCAATAGGTGGCGAACAGGTCCAGAAAGCGGATTTCCTGCTGGTTGATGCCCACCGGTTCGAACGGATTCAGATCCAGCGCGCGGATTTCGATGTATTCCACGCCGCGTTCCCGCAATGCTGTGGTGGGGCGCTCGCCCGGGTTGATGGTGCGCTTGGGGCGAATGGACGAGTAGTACTCGTTCTCGATCTGCAGAATATTGGTGTTGAGCTGGCGGTATTCATCCCCCACCTTGACGCCGATTTTCTCGTAGGCCGGTTCCGGTGTCTTGATGGCGTGGGTGAGGGTGCTGACGTACTCATCCAGGTTGTTGTAGCTGATCGCCAGGGACGACTGGGCATTGTTCTGGTAGCCCAGGTCGCTCATGCGCAGGCTGGTGGCCTGGGGGCGATACAGGGAGTGATCAAAACGCTCCAGCAAATCGTGCTCGCGGCCGGCCAGGAAAGAGGCACACAGGGCCGGGGAGGCGCCGAACAGGTACACCAGCAGCCAGGAATAGCGCTGGAAATTGCGGGTCAGGTCGAAGTAGCGACGGGAAATGTAATCCTGCAACGGTGCGTTGTCGTCTTCCAGTTGCTGGTTCAGTTTCCAGAATGCTTCCGGGTAGGAAAAGTTGTAATGGATGCCGGCAATGGTTTGCATCTTGCGGCCGTAACGATGGCCGAGCCCTTCCCGGTAGACGGCTTTCATGCGGCCCACATTGGCACTGCCGTATTGCGCCACGGGTACATCACTGTCCTTGCCGATCATGCAGGGCATGGAGTTGACCCACAGCACTTCATCGCCAATGTGGCTGTACACATAGCGGTGGAGCTGTTCGAGAAACTCGATGGGTTTGTGCAGTTCGGTGCTGGGCGGGGTAATAAACTCCAGCAGCGCTTCGGAATAATCCGTGGTGATGTACGGGTGCGTCAGTGCAGAGCCCAGCGCTTTGGGGTGCGGGGTTTGCGCAAGGGTGCCATCGGTGGTGATGCGCAGGCTTTCTTTCTCGATGCCGCGACGGATACCAGCCAGGGTGGCGGCGGCATCTGAATCCAGCAGGGCATGAATTCTCTGTTCAAGATGCTTCATGGTTGGGGCCTGTCGTGCGGCCGCCCGGGTGTGGGGCTGGCCGCGGGTGTGACGGAATTCCGACAATCATGGGGCAATAGAATGACGCTGAGAAGTCACTCCCGTTTAGGAGCGCTTCTTGCTGTCCTTCTTCTGCTTCTCTTCCTTGGCCTTGGCAAACAGGTCGGCGAAGGTGCCGCCGCCGCCCTGGGGCTGGCCACCGGCGCGCTGACTTCCGCCACCGCGGCGTTGGTTATTGCCTTTGTTGGCCTGATTGGCGCGGTTGCTGGTGGGGCGCTGGCCGCTGGTTTTTTCGGTGGGCTGGTCGTCCATGCGCATGGTCAGGCTGATGCGTTTGCGATCCAGGTCCACGTCCAGCACTTTCACCTTGACGATATCGCCGGGGGCGACCACCTGGTGCGGGTCTTCCACAAACTTGTCGGCCAGCGCGGACACATGCACCAGGCCATCCTGGTGAACGCCGATATCCACGAAGGCGCCGAAGTTGGTTACGTTGGTGACGGTGCCTTCCAGGATCATGCTTTGCTTCAGATCCTTGAGGGTTTCCACCCCTTCCTTGAGCGCTGCCGCCTTGAATTCCGGGCGCGGGTCACGGCCGGGTTTTTCCAGCTCGCTGAGGATGTCAGTGACGGTAGGCAGGCCGAAGTTGTCGTCGGTAAATTCAGCGGCGTTGACCTTCTTGAGGAAGGGCACATCACCCACCAGGTCTTTCAACGGACGACCATGCTTGCCGGCGATCTTTTCCACCACCGGGTAGGCTTCCGGGTGCACTGAAGAACTGTCCAGCGGGTTCTCGCCGTTCATGATGCGCAGGAAACCGGCGGCCTGTTCAAACGTTTTGTCGCCCAGGCGCGGCACCAGTTTCAGGTTGGCGCGGCTGGCAAAGGCACCGTTCTTTTCCCGGAAGGTAACGATGTTGCCGGCGATGGTGCTGTTAAGCCCGGCAATGCGGGCCAGCAGCGGGGCGCTGGCAGTATTCACGTCTACACCCACGGAGTTCACACAGTCTTCCACCACGGTATCCAGCGAGCGGGACAGTTTTACCTGGCTCACGTCGTGCTGGTACTGGCCCACGCCGATGGCTTTCGGATCGATTTTCACCAGTTCGGCCAGCGGGTCCTGCAGGCGGCGGGCAATGGAAACGGCGCCACGGAAGGACACGTCCAGTTCCGGGAATTCCCGGGCGGCCAGCTCCGAGGCGGAGTACACGGATGCGCCGGCTTCGGAAACGATGATTTTCTGGATCGGCTGGTCTTTCAGCAGCTTGACCACTTCGCCGGCCAGCTTGTCGGTTTCCCGGCTGGCGGTGCCGTTACCGATGGCGATCAATTCCACGCCGTGCTGTTTGCTCAGGGCCGCCAGTTTGCTGAGGGACTGGTCCCACTGGTTTTTTGGCTGGTGCGGAAACACGGTGGTGTGTTCCAGCAGCTTGCCGGTGGCATCCACGACCACCACCTTCACCCCGGTGCGCAGACCGGGATCCAGACCCATGGTGCACTTGGGGCCGGCGGGGGAAGCCATCAGCAGGCTTTTCAGGTTACGGGCGAACACCTGAATGGCTTCCTCTTCGCCCATTTCCCGTACCCGGCCCAGCAGCTCGGTTTCCAGGTGGGTGTTGAGTTTGATCTTCCAGGTCCAGCGCATCACTTCCTTGAGCCAGTCATCGGCGGCACGGCCGGCGTGCTGCCAGTCAGCCACGGCGGTGACCATAGCTTCGCAGGGATGCGGCTGGGCATTCTCCAGCTCTTCTGGCAGCACCATGGAAACATGCAGGATGCCTTCATTGCGGCCCCGGAACAGGGCCAGGGCGCGGTGGCTGGGGATGCCCTTGAGCGTTTCGCTGTGATCGAAATAGTCGCTGAACTTGGCGCCGTCTTTTTCCTTGCCGTCGACAACTTTGGCCTGGATGTGGCCCTTGTCCCAGAGGAAGGTGCGCAAGCGGGTGAGCAGCTCGGCGTCTTCGGCGAAGCGCTCCATGAGGATCTGTTTGGCACCGTCCAGGGCGTCCTTGGCGGTGGCAACTTTATGTTCCTCGTTCAGGTAGCCGGCGGCCAGCGCTTCCGGGTCCTGGGTGGGATCATTCATCAGGCTGTCGGCCAGCGGCTCCAGGCCAGCTTCGCGGGCAATTTGGGCGCGGGTGCGGCGCTTGGGTTTGTAGGGCAGGTAGAGATCTTCCAGCCGGGTCTTGGTGTCGGCGGCCTTGATCGCCTTTTCCAGCTCGGGAGTGAGCTTTTCCTGTTCGGCGATGCTTTTCAGGATGGCCTCGCGGCGCTCTTCCATCTCACGCAGATAACGCAGCCGTTCTTCCAGGTTACGCAGCTGGGTGTCGTCCAGACCGCCGGTGACCTCTTTGCGGTAGCGGGCGATAAAGGGGACGGTGGAACCTTCGTCGAGCAGGGCGACGGCGGCGTTGACCTGGCGTTCCTGGCAACCGATTTCTTCGGCAATAATCTGTTCGATACTACGCATGATATGTCCTGACGGCGTGCGGCCTGCGAGCGTATTGCCGGCAAGCGTTCTTCAAATACAAAACGACCGGAATCATAGGGAATGAATCCGGTCGTTGATAGATTGACTTGTAAAAGCGGCTGTGGCTGTGGCGCAGGTCATGAATGCTCGGTTATCGCGCGTGACGGGCCGCGGACGGCGACTCAGCCCAGCGCTTCATTGATCTTGGCGACCAGTTCCGCTTCCACCGGCGGTTTGACCACATAGCCGAAGGCACCCTGGCGTTCGCCCCAGACCTTGTCGGTTTCCTGGTCCTTGGTCGTCACCAGAATCACCGGAATGCTTTCGGTGGCCGGGTCACGGGTGATCTTGCGGGTGGCCTGGAAGCCGTTCAGTTCCGGCATGACCACATCCATCAGGATCAGATCGGGCTGCTCATGACGGGCTTTTTCTATCCCTTCCATGCCGTTGGTGGCAGTAACGACATCATGGCCCTGACCCTGGACAATCTTTACCAGATTGGTCAGCTGGGTCGGGGAATCGTCCACCACAAGAATTTTGGCCATGTTGCTCTCCTCAAGCCGCTATTGATCCCATCGGCTGTATTTTTATATGTGTCTCGATCCAATCGCGAATCATACCAGCGACGGGTCAAAAGGTAAGCTGTCGAATTGTGGCACATGTGTGCCGCAATGGGGCAGCTTACCGGGTAAATGTGTGGGCGCTGCGCCGCCCCCATAGCAGAATGGGCAGCACAATCAGGGCGGTTATCAGCGTCCAGCGGGCCAGTGCCCAGAAACTGTTGGCCAGCAGATCGCCGTGATGGCCTGCCAGTGGTGCCAGGGCGGCAATGACAAGGCTGCCCAGCCCGGTCATCAGCAGCCAGCGCGGCGCCAGCGCCAGCGCCAGGTAGCGCCGACGGAACAGGCACCACAGAAAGGCTGCTCCCAGCCCCAACATGAGCAGCCACGCCAGCCCGGCAGGGATGAGCAGCAGCAGGCTGGCATCGTTGCTGGCGGCGGCCATGAGCAAGGCAAGGTTGCCGAACACTTTGAGTAGCAGGAAGGGGCCGAGCAGCATGACCCACCAGAGGTTGCCGCCCAGGCCCTGCGGGCCGGGTTGCTGGCGGTAGTGAGCCGGATCAAAACGCCAGGCGCGCTGCAGCAGGGTACCCCAATTGTTTGACGCCAGATGGTGGCTGAGTCCGTGGATGCGATCGCGCTGTTCCTCAATCAGCATCAGCATGGCGGGCACCACCAACAGAATCAGCCCGGTGCCGAACAGTAGCCCGAACACCAGGCTTACCGCCATGGGTTTGAGGAACTGGGCCTGCAGGGAGCTTTCGAACAGAATCGGGGTGAGGCCGGCGATGGTGGTGATGGACGTGAGCAGCACCGCGCGCAGACGGCGTACACAGGCCTCCACAATCGCCTGGAATCGTTCCATGCCTTCGGCGACCAGCTGCTGGTAGAAGCTCACCAGCACGATGGAGTCGTTGACGATAATGCCGGACAGGCCGAACAGCCCCATGGCCGAGAACATGGAGAATTTAATGCCGAAGGGGGCGGTGAAGATATGCCCGATGACCGCCCCGGTGAGGCCGAAGAAGATCGCCGTCATGATCGCTATTGGCCAGGAATAGGAACTGAACACCCAGGCCAGCACGATATAGATGATGGCCAGCCCGAGCAGGGCGCCGGTGGCCAGATCCTGCAGGTTTTCCTCCTGCTCCTGCAGCTTGCCTTCGTAGCCCACGCCGATGCCGTACTGGCTCTTCAATTCCGGCAGGATACCTTCGTTGAGTGTGGCGATAATTTCGTTGGCGTTGCCCTGTTCCGGGTCCAGGTCGGCGTAGACAGTGACCGCCAGTTCGCCGTTGACGCGGCGCAGCAGGTCCACGCCCTTGCGGGCGTCAAAGGTGACCACGTCGCGCAGGGGAATGGCTTCGCCCTGATTGGTGATGATGGGCAGGCGTTCGATGGCGCTGAAGCGTCGACGTTCGCTGTCCGGCAGCATCACCCGCACTTCCACTTCCTCGTCTTCTTCGTTGTAGAGCTGCGCCAGGCTGCCGTCGAAGGCGGAGCGCAGCTGGCTGGCCACGTCGCTGAGGGTCAGCCCCAGAGCGCGGCCCTGGGCGGTGAGCTGAAAGGTCAGCTGTTCCTTGCCGTAGGGCAGGTCGTCATCCACATTGCTGACGCCGGAAAACTCGTTGAGGCGTTCCTGCAGGGCCAATGAGGCGGCTTTCAGGGTGAGAGCATCGCTGCCGGTGAGTTTGACTTCGATGGGTTTGCCCGGGGGGCCGGCTTCGGCCTGGGATATGGTCAGCTGATCCAGGCCTGCCGGCAGGGAGAGTTTTTCGCGCCAGGCGTCGACCAGTTGATCGTTGGAGATGTCCCGGTCCGAGCCGGTGTAGACCTCCACCACCAGGGTGCCGTATTCATCACCGAACTTGTCCTGGCGCCCGCCGATATTGGGGAAGCCGGCGGCGGCGCCGTGGTGGCTGATGATGGTGTGGACCAGATGCCCGCCCAGTTCCTCGTTGGTTTCTTCCAGGGTGTGTTCCAGCTCGGCCAGGAAGTTGTCCACCTGTTGTTTGTCGGTGCCGGAGGAAAACTCCACCACGGCACGCAGCTGGTCGCCATCCACCGGTGGGAAGAAGGTGAACTTGAGCCAGCCGGTGGCCACCAGTGACAGGGCGACAATAAAGGCGCAGACGGCCGACACGCTGACCAGTTTGCGGTGGTCGATGGACCATTCCACCAGGGGGCGGAAGCGCTCATCCCGGAAACGATTGAAACCGGCGTCGATGCGTTCGCGCAGGCCACTGGCCTTGACCTCAATGCCGCGAAAACTGTGGTGCAGGTGGCCGGGCAGCACCAGAAAACATTCCATCAGGGAGGCGAGGATCACACAGATCATCACGAAGGGAATGTCGAAAGCGATCTTGCCCATGGCGCCGCCCATCATGCCCAGCGGCAGGAAGGCGGCGATGGTGGTGGTGGACGATGCCACCACTGGCCAGAACATGCGCCGCGCACCCCCCAGGGCCGCGCGCTGGGCGGATTCGCCCTGCTGCAGATGGGTGAGGGTGTCTTCGCCCACCACGATGGCGTCGTCCACGATCAGGCCCAGGGCCAGAATCAGGCCGAACAGGCTGATCATGTTGATGGTGCCGCCGAACACCCAGAGTATTCCGAGGGTGGCCATGAACGACACGGGAATACCAATCGTGACCCACCTGGCCACCCGGGAGTTAAGAAAGAAGTAGAGGGTCAGTACCACCAGCACCAGCCCGGAAATACCGTTCCACAGCAGGGTGGAAATACGTTCCTGCACGTGCTTCCAGGCTTCGAAATAGAACGTCATTTTGACGCCGGCGGGCAGCGAATCTTTGTGCTCGGCGCCCCATGCACGGACCTTTTTTGCCAGGTCCAGCATGTCGTCATCTTCGCCGCGCATCACCTGCAGTTCGATGGCAGGTTTGCCTTCGAAGGTGAGCGTGGCCTGATCATCCCGGGGGCGTCGTTCGATGATGGCCACGTCGCCCAGGCTCAGCTGCTGGCCGTCGGCAGTGGTGATCAGGGGCAATTCGGCAAACGCCCTTTCGTCACGGCGCTGGCCCAGTGCCCGCAGTTGTTTGGCGGCGTCGTCACGGCCCACGGTGCCGGCGGGGGTGTCCTGGCTGAAGCTGCGAACCTTGTCGCCGATCTGCCCCAGGGTCATGCCCAGATCGTGCAGGGTGCTGGTGGGCACCTGGATGGCCATTTCTTCTTCCGGCAGGCCGATGAATTCCACTTTGCCGGCGCCCAGCGCCAGCAGCTCATCTTCCATTTCCCGCACCAGCGTGCGCAGTTCCTTCCGGCTGCCGTTTTCCGTGGACACCAGAATTGAGGTGACCAGGGAATAGCGGGTGATTTTCTGAATCACCGGGCGTTCGGCATCCTGTGGCAGGTTGCGGATGGAGTCGATGCGCTGACGCACTTCATCCAGGGTCAGGCCCAGGTCACTGCCGTCTTCCAGTTCAATAAAGATGGCGCTGGCGCCCTGCTGGGAGCGGGCGATCAACTTGCGGGTGTTGGGCAGGGTTTTCAGGGCCTGCTCAACGGGAATGGTGATGGAGCGTTGCACATCTTCCGGGCTGGCGCCGCGCCAGGGGATGGTGACGGTGACGTACTCGAAATCGAAATCCGGGAACAGCTGGGTGTTCAGCCGGGTCAGGCCCAGCACCCCGAGCATGATCATCAGCGCCATCAGCAGGTTGGAGGCAACCTTGTGTTCGGTAAAGCTGGCAATCAGGCCCCGCGACTCACTCACTGTCACCGCCCTGGTTATCCGGTTCTGCATCCGTTTCCGGGCTGCTGCTCTGGGTCTCGGTATCGGTTTCGGTATCAGCGTTACTGCCGGGCACCGGTTGCGGGTCCACGGCCAGGCCGACGATGGCCTGAGGCAGCTGGGTGGTCATGATGCGTTCGCCGCCTTTCAGGGTGTCGGCGCGCAGCAACAGCAGGGAGCGGTCGCCATCGATGGCTTCCCCGACGATATGGGCGGACACGCGCTGCAGGCGGTGGTCGGCGTCGATGCGATACAGGCGGTCGAGCCCATGCAGGGCGGTGGCCGGCAGCGCCAGCAGTTGCGGCTGGGCGGGGAGCGTCAGGGTGATCGTCAGCGGGCGGCCCAGCGCGGCGGTGGGCACCCCTTTGGCGCTGTCACCGCTGAAGGCAAACAGGCCGTCGATACCGCCACGGGCATCGGCCGCATCCCCGGCCAGCCGTTTCAGATTCAAGGGCAGGGTATGGCCTTCCAGCTGGGTGCTGGCGGTCAGGTCGCCGGCGATCAGTCCTTCGCGAACGGCAGGAAGGTAGCGGTCGGGAATCTGCGCGCGCACTTCCAGTTCGGTGTCGGCAAACAGGTCGATCAGCGGTTCGCCGGGGCGCACCCGCTCGCCGGGGGCCACGCTCACCTGGGTGACGGTGCCGTCGAAGGGGGCGTTGACGGTGGTGCGGGCCAGGTCGATTTCAGCTTGCTGCAGCTGGGCTTCGGCGCTGGCCAGGCGGGCTTCCATGCGTGCCAGCTCGTTACGGAAATCACTGACGCTGAGTTGCCGCTGGCTGAGTGACAGGTCCGCCCGGGCCTGGGCTTCTTCGGCTTCGTCCAGCTGGGTCTGGGCCACCAGCTTGCGTTCACGCAGGGACTGGATGCGTTCCAGATTATCGGCGGACAACTGCGCCAGTTTCTTTTCCAGCGCCAGGTTTTTCTTGTCGCTCTGGTAGCGCAGCCGGGTGGTTTCCAGCTGGGCGGCGGCTTCGTCACGGGTGGCTTTGGCGCGGTCCCGGGCCAGGGCGGCTTCGGTGTCGTCCAGCTGGATAAGCAATTGGCCTTCGGTGACCCGGTTGCCGGCCCGCACCGGGATGCTGTCCACGTTGGCAGTGACCACGGCGGTCAGGCCCGCCGCCCGGGGGGATTGCACCCGGCCGAACAGCTGGATCTGCGGCGAGCGCGCCTGGGGGTCGGCCAGCACGAACCGTACCCGGGCATGGTTGTCCACCACGTCGCGGGTGGGGGCGGACGGTTTGAAGATGGCGAGCAGAATGATCGCCAGCACCGTGCCCAGAATAACGAAGGCTACCGGGGGAAGTTGTTTCGGGCGGTCTCGCAAGGGAAATCCTTTATCGATAATGATTCTCAGCCAGCTACTCTAGCGTTTTCTTGTGGGAGTGCCTATCGGCAGCCCCCTATCTTCAACGCTGGCAATGTTTTTATACAATCTCTTCGTGCCATTTTCTTGCACGTTCGGACCACAACGCGTAAATCAGGGGCCAGTAAACCTTCGGAGGTGCCGTGAGCGAACAACAAGACAAGATTCTGGTGGTGGATGACGATGCGCGACTGCGTAGCCTGCTGCAACGGTTTCTGGAAGAAGCCGGCTATACGGTAAAGGCGGTGGGCGATGCGGAACAGATGGACCGTGCCCTGTCCCGCGAGCTGTATTCCCTGATGGTGCTGGATTTGATGCTGCCGGGGGAAGATGGCCTGTCGATCTGCCGTCGCCTGCGTGAGGCCGAGAACGTCATGCCGATCATCATGCTCACTGCCAAGGGCGATGATGCCGAGCGCATTGAAGGCCTGGATGCCGGCGCCGATGACTACCTGCCCAAGCCGTTCAACCCCAAGGAACTGGATGCCCGTATCCGGGCGGTGCTGCGCCGCCATGTGCGCGAGCTGCCCGGGGCACCCAGCAAGGAAGTAGGGTCGGTGACGTTTGGGCCCTGGATTCTGGATCTGGCCAACCGCACCCTAACCCGTGATGGTGATCCGCAAAGCCTGACCACTGGGGAATTCGCGGTGCTCAAGGCCTTGCTGCAGAACCCCCGCGAGCCGCTCACTCGGGACAAGCTGATGAGCCTGGCCCGGGGCCGTGAATGGTCGGCCATGGAGCGCTCCATCGATGTGCAGGTCTCACGCCTGCGCCGCCTGCTGGAAGACGACCCCTCCAAGCCCCGCTACATCCAGACGGTCTGGGGTGTGGGGTATGTGTTTGTGCCGGATTAAGGAACGCCTGACGCTTGACGCCGGAGGCCTGACGCTTAAAGTCGGGAGTTCTTTTCTTTGTCTGGCGTTCGGCGTCAGGCTTCTGGCGATGTATCAATGACACTCTATCCCCGCACTGCCTTTGTCCGCTCCGCCATTGTGGTGGGGCTGGTGATTGGGATCAGCCAGGCGCTGACCCTGTGGTTCTTTGCCCGTAATGCCTACCTGCCCGGTATCCGTGAATACGCCCGCTTGACGGTGTTGCAAGCGGAACTGGCGTTTGATGATTCGCGGGCGGCGGCGGATGCGGATCTGGCCGACCGGCTGGGTAGTGCCACCGGCATCGCGGTGGCGATTCCGGAAAAGCTGCATGATGGCAGCATGCTGTTGTCACGCCCGGTGGTGGGCCGTTTTCAGGAAGAGCTGGAAGGCATGCTGGAAGAGCCGGTGACGGTGCGCCTGGAAGACAGC
>NZ_LWEZ01001879.1:0-1047 GCF_001634945.1 Alcanivorax sp. HI0044 | reverse complement strand
GAACAGGTAGTCCGAGCGCCAGCCCACACGGGCGTTATAGTCGTTCATCTTGTTGCCGTCGTAGGCAATGGCGTTGAGTTCCGCCCCCACATAGACGCCGGGAACCGGAAGCTGTGCCCGGGCGCCTGCGTGCAGCATGGGTAAGGTTTCATCAATGCTCAGTGAGGTTTTCCCCGCCAGGCTGTTCAGTCGGAGTTCTCCGTCCAGACGGCGCAGAGTAAGGCCAAGATCCACTTTCACGGCATTGTTGAGAGGGCTGTAGTAGAGGGTGCCGTCCAGCATCTCCAGGTCAAAATCCGTGGCCACGCGAGTGTTGGCAACAAAATTTTGCCCATTGAATGTGAAGCTTCGGCTGATGATATTGCTGGCGCTGTCAGACAGGTCGATATAACGCAGGCGCACATTGGGAACCAGCGGTACGGCGTGTTCCACCCCCAGGTAGAGCACGTTCTGGTCGGCCTTGTTGAAGCCCAGGTCATCCTGCACGTCGATGTTGGCGCCGCCGGACGCCACATTGCCTTCCAGCTCCGTATCCCAGGTATACCCGCCACCATAGATCGCCACGCCGGGGGCCGCGTGGGCGAGAGGGGTGGCCAGTAGCGCGGTTACCAGCAAGCCTGCACGTTTCATGGGTAATCCTCATTGTTCTGGATTCGCCCCAGTATTGCAGCTGTGAGGGGTGGCACCAAGTGAAGGCGGAGTCTGTTATGATTGCGATCACACCGCGTTAACCGCTTGCCAGTGCCCCAGGGCGCTGCCTGAACCGATGATGACCCTATGTTTCTTGATGAAATGCCCGGCAAATTTCGTTATCCACAGCCGGAAGATGCCGAAGACAAAGCACTGCTGGCGGATATTCAGCGCAAGGGCTGGCATCACTTTGCCGTCTCCGGTGGCGATGGCCAGCCGGGCTACACCTTCAGCGTGGGGCATTTCCTCAACCTGAACCACCCGGAACTGATAGTGGTGGGTCTGAAAGATGCGCTGGCCAGCAAACTGTTGGACAGCGCCGCCGTGCGCATTCGTGGTCTGAAGAAGCCCTACCAG
>NZ_LWEZ01001878.1:0-1821 GCF_001634945.1 Alcanivorax sp. HI0044 | reverse complement strand
TGTTGCTTGAGGGGGTTGGCGTATTGAAACAGGGCCTTGTCACCTTGAATCTCATGCTTGTCGGGATAGCGCTGTTGCAGATAATCCCCCAGCTGCCCCTGGTCCAGCAGGATTTGGGCCTGTTGCTGGATCTGGGCGGGGTAGCCTGTCAGGTAGTGCAGGGTGTCCATGGGCCGGTTATCGCCTTGTGAGTGCGTTGGGCGTTAGTGCCAATGTGATCATTGGGCCGCGTGCGTATGATCGCCGCTCTCTTTGCAATGGACAATCCCATGCCATCAGCCCTGGACTCTGATTATCCCCGTCGCGGAAATGCCTTCTCCCGGTGGCTTGCCCGTGGCTTTTTGCGCCTGGCAGGCTGGCGGGTGACCAACCCCATGCCGGCGGTGCCCAAGGCGGTAATTATCGGCGGGCCGCATACGTCCAACTGGGATGGCATTTATACCCTGGCGGCCATGATGCAGCTGGGGCTGGATGCTCACGTGATGATCAAGGACAGCGCCTTCAAGGGGCCGTTTGGGGCCATTCTGCGCTGGATGGGGGCGTTGCCCATTGCCCGGCACAAGGCGGGTGGTGTGGTTGAGCAGACCGTGGAGCAGTTTAATAGCCGCGACAAGCTGGTGATGGTGGTGGCGCCGGAAGGCACCCGGGGCGGGGCGACACAATGGAAGACCGGCTTCTACCGGATCGCCCAGCAGGCGGGTGTGCCGATTGTGGTGGCCACTGCGGACTACCGGAAAAAGGAAATTACCTTTGCTCGCGTGATTGAGCCGTGTGGCGATGTAGAGAAGGATCTGGCCGAAATTTTTCAATGCTATGCGGCCATTCATCCGCGTCATCCGGACAAATTGTCTGCACCGTTGAAAGCCATTCGAGATAAAAAGAAGAGCGCTGGACGCCAAACGCCTGATGCCTGATGCCTGACGCGTATAGCGGCCGCAGAGCGGCTAGGGTCTGTTAACAGGCCCTAAGAACCCTCCCTTTGCAGGGAGGGGGTGTTGCACTCCCCTCCGATGGTGCCGGAGAGGAGGGAGGGGGCTATCAGTTACAGGCGCTAGCGTTCGTATAGCTGCTATCCACCACATTATTGATCCACTGATCCATCAGCGCGGTGGCTTCGCCATGGGCAACGCTGCGGGCAATCGGTGGCATCATTTTCTGCGGATCATCTTCTGCAGCGACGCGACAGGAGACGATGGAGCTGCCTGCGCTGCCGGGAACCAGTACATGCTGGCGACCACAGGAGCCGCCGCCGGTGGCCGTGGGCTTCTTGCACACCCCGTAGCTGGCGTTCACATCGCGGAAGTGATCCAGGTAATAACCGGTGTTGGACGCGGCGCCCTTGTCGTTGTGGCAGTGCTGACAGTTCACTTCCAGATAGGCACGCACACGGCTTTCGATATCCGCCGCTGAGTTGGCGGTTTCACCGCTGTCACCGGGCACATTCCAGCGCGGCAAGTGCTCAATGTTGGTGGCCACCCCATTGCTGATGGTCAACTCCGGCACGCCGGTCAGAATCCCCAGATCTTTCNACTGCTTGATCTGGTTTACCGCCGGGAAGCCGGCCTGACCGCTGGTGCCCATAAAGGCAGATTCTGCTTTGTAGGCACGGTTCAGGTTACGCGGCTTGGGCCCAATGGGGGCACTGCCAGCCGGTTGGTCATCATTGGCGTGACAGGTCACGCACTGGTTACCGTTAGGAATGGTGTAACCATCGGTGCTGCCGGTGAGCAGGGTGTTGGAATCCGCATCACGGTAATGCCAGGCAACCGACGCGGTGCCCCCGTTCATGGCCAGACGCGCAACCCTCTTGCCGTCTTCTTC
>NZ_LWEZ01001877.1:0-960 GCF_001634945.1 Alcanivorax sp. HI0044 | reverse complement strand
AATGAATCTGTTTTATTTAAAAATGTGATGATAAACCGTTGGGGCGAACACAAAACGAGTGAGAATCCGACTTGTTCTCCCCAGAGTGGAAGGGCAGAGTCTGCGCAATAACGAATCAAGGCGAAAACGCCCGGTCAGCCAGCGAGAGAGACAGCTATGAAGAAAACCGGATTGTGGGTATTGGTGATCATTGTTGCCCTGATCGTGTTGGCCGTGGCGGGTGTGCATCGCTGGTTTAACCCGCCGGCGCCAGCGGCGCAGCTCTTTTTTAATGGCACGGTACTGACCATGGACCCGCAACAGCCGGTGGCGGATGCCATGCTGGTGAAGCGGGGCGAGATTGTGGCGCTGGGTGAGGTCGAGGTGTTGCGCCGGCAGGTCAGCCGGGATGTGGCGGTGATCGACCTGGAGGGCGGTACACTGATGCCGGGGTTTATTGAAGCCCATGGACATTTCCCCGGTGAAGGATTGTCTGCGGTGGCGGTGGATGCCAACAGTCCGCCGATTGGTGATTTGTACAGCATCGACACGCTGCTGGAGCGTTTGCGCCTGCTGGCCCAGCGCCGCCCGGAAGGCATGCTGCTGGCGTATGGTTTTGATGACACCACCATCGGCGAGCAGCGCTATCCCACCCGGGCAGAGCTGGATGCGGTGAGCAAAACGCGGCCGATCATGGTCATGCATATTTCCGGGCATCTGGGCGTGGTTAATTCCGCTGCGCTGGAAAGCATGGGCATCAAGGAAGACGTTGAGGACCCGCCGGGCGGATTTTATGGTCGCGATGAAAGCGGTCGGCTCAATGGCCTGCTGGCGGAAACCGCGTTTAATCCGGTGCGTAGCCAGGCGTTGAAATTGGCACCCCTGGACGGCTTGAAGGTGTTGTCCCGGGCGTCGCATATTTATCTGTCGCGGGGTATCACCTTTGCGCAGAACGGCCTGGCGGACCCGGCGGCTATTCGG
>NZ_LWEZ01001876.1:0-610 GCF_001634945.1 Alcanivorax sp. HI0044 | reverse complement strand
ACCCATCACTGTAACCCTGTGCGGCCACGGGCTCGCGGTCGGAACCGCCCTGTCGCCAATCCTGATCCACAGAGGTAAAACCCGCTGGCATCCATTGCGCTTCCACCGACAACTGGTGAGACGGGTGAGAATCCGCCAGTTGCGTCAGATCGCTTTCTTTCACGGTTTCAGGGATGGAAAAATCCTGCTCGGTAAGCGGCGCGGCCAAGGTCAAGGTAACAAATTCCACCCGCTCCAGCGCCACACCACTGCCATCAACCACTTCCGATTTAAGCAGCAGATTACTCTCATTATCGAGCCACAGGCGGTAGCCGTAGCGATGGGTATCCAGCGGCGCCACACGCATGCGCGTAGCCGCACGACCAGCAACACGGCCATCGCCATCCACCAGAATATTGTACTGTTCGGGCACATCGTGAGCGATACGCTCACCCAGCCCCAGCGGGCCGGCCTGCTTGCGATTAATCCGAGTCAAGGTGCCGTTTGGATGCAGGCACACCACCTCATCACCCCGGCGCAACACCTCTACCAGCCGGCCATCCAGGTGGGTCAACCGCTGGAACTCACGGCCACCAATCACCGCATGGCTCACTTCCATAGTGCTGACTTC
>NZ_LWEZ01001875.1:0-1026 GCF_001634945.1 Alcanivorax sp. HI0044 | reverse complement strand
CCCCAGGCCAACCTGGAGCAGGCCGCCGGGCTGCTGCAGGCGGCCCGTGACAAGGGCGCCTGCCTGGCGGTGTTGCCGGAAAACTTTGCGGGCTACGGCGGTGATTACCGGGCGCTGGCGGCAGAGTATGCCATGCTGGAACAATGGCTCTGTGAACAGGCTGCCCGGCTGGGCATGGCGATCATTGGTGGTAGTGTGCCTTCATTGAGTCGCCCGGACGGCGAGCCGGTGCCGGCGCCGCGGGTACGCACGCGCTCTTTGGCGGTAACCGCCGACGGGGAGATCGTTGGTCGTTATGACAAGCTTCACTTGTTTGATGCCCAGGTGCAGGACGCCCAGGGCCAATACCGGGAGTCGGATCTTTTTGAACCCGGTGAAACCATCGTCACCGTGCCCCTGGCCGGTGTGCAGGTGGGTTTGGCGATCTGCTATGACCTGCGCTTTCCGGCCCTGGCCCAGCGCCTGGTGAGCGCCGGTGCCGAGCTGTTGGTATACCCGTCGGCGTTCACTGCCGTGACCGGTGCAGCTCATTGGGAATTATTGCTGCGTGCCACCGCGGTGCAGACCGGCTGTTATGTGCTGGGCGCCAACCAATGCGGGCAACATGGCCCGCGCCGTGCCAGTTACGGCCATTCCATGCTGGTGTCCCCCTGGGGGGACGTGGTGGCAAGCCTGGAGAATGCGCCTGGTGCGCTTGTGGCACCGCTGGACCTTGCTACCATGAACGAACTTCGCCAGCGCATGCCTGTACAGCAGCATCAACGATTACGAATTGAAGGTCCTTATGACGCAAACTGATGACGCTCTTTCTATTGCCGAATCCGTGCTGTTGGCTCCGGCCAATCTGCACACCCCGCAACTGGCGTCACTGCTGAATGGCAAACTGACCGGGCAGGCGGATTACGCCGATATCTATTTTCAGCACAGCCGTCATGAGGCCTGGGTGCTGGAAGATGGCATTGTTCGTGATGCCAGTTTCAATACCGAGCGCGGCGCCGGTGTGCGTATCGTGCAGGGCGACAAGAC
>NZ_LWEZ01001874.1:0-967 GCF_001634945.1 Alcanivorax sp. HI0044 | reverse complement strand
GGCGCGCTATCGTCACCGGCCTTACGCCCTACATGAATGAGCCGNTCCNGCTGGAGGCGGTCAGCCACTGGCAGCAGCATTACGCGGAGCGACCCAGCTTTTCCCTGCAGGGCTTTGTCAGCGATCTGTGTCGCCTGTTCGACTTGGGCGAACGGCGCCACCATATTCACATGAGCCTGGTGCAAGCGATGACGCTTTCCGACAGCGAACTGGCCGCCGATCCATTGGCCAACAGCAACCACAACCACACCGAAGCGCACCCGTGCACCCATGCGTTTCAGTGCCTGCTCCAGGCCCTGTGGCAGGGACTTGGCAAACGGGCAGCCAGCCAGATACAGCTGGATTTGGGTGCACAACTGCGCCAGGCCAGCGTTAGCCCCGAAACCCGCCTGACCATGGAATACTGGCTACAATCACCGGACCAATCACTGAGCCCCCTACCCTTGACCAGCTTGCGAGACCAACTGAACCGCACCTATGTCCTGCTATGCGAACGGCTGGGCCCTGTCGAGGCGGATCGACAACTCAAGGCGGCGTACCAGGCAACGCTGAACCGACTGGATGACAAGGAGGCCCTGCAAACCTTGATGTAGCACTGCCCCACTGTGCACCGAGACAGGATCAGGTACTCTCAGGGATCGAATAAGCAAAGGCAGGGGTGGCCATTGATGGCCACCAGGGGGAGACAGTGAAATTACACCACCAGATATTCATTGCCATGCTGGCCGGCGCACTGGCAGGCAGTTTCACCGCCGAATCCAGTACGCTACTCGGGCTGCCTGTGCTCAGCGGCTACGATCTGGTGGGAACCCTGTTTATCAATGCCCTTAAAATGGTCGTCATTCCGTTGATTGTGACAGCCATTATCAACGGCATGGTGGGCGTCGGTGATGGGCAGAATCTGGGCCGAATGGGCCTGAAAACCGTGGCCCTGTACATGACTACCACTCTGGTAGCCGTGCTGATC
>NZ_LWEZ01001873.1:0-831 GCF_001634945.1 Alcanivorax sp. HI0044 | reverse complement strand
ACCGGGGGCAGGGTCGCCATAAACAAACGGTGACGGAATCCAGCTTTGATGCCTGGACCCGCTTCTACAAACAGGATGAAAATGCGCCTAATGCCATTGTCAGCTACTACACCAAGGGCTCACTGGTGGCGCTGGCGCTGGATTTGACACTGCGTAACCTGACCGGTGAGGCAAAGACTCTGGATGACCTGATGCGAGTGCTGTGGCAGCGCTACGGGCAGACCGGTGAGGGCGTGCCGGAGCAGGGTATTCAGCCGCTGGCAGAAGAAATCGCCGGTTGCGATATGAGCGATTTTTTCAACCAGGCCCTGTACAGCACAGAGGATTTGCCGCTGGCTGAATTGTTGGCAGAACGTGGGGTGGAATTGCACTGGCGTAGTGCTGCCGGCCACGGGGATAACGGCGGCAAAGCAGGCAAGGATGGCATTCCCCATCTGGGCGCCAGGTTGGTGCCGGATACCATGGGGGCGAAAATCGCGGTGGCGTTTGAGCAAGGGGCCGCCATGGCGGCGGGGCTATCCGCTGGTGATGTGATTATCGCCGTGGATGGCCTGCAGGCCACCACCGGCAATATTGATAATCTGCTGTCGGGTTTCCTGCCCGGCGAGGTCATGGAGATTCATGCTTTCCGGCGTGATGAGTTGATGCGGTTCAAGGTCAAGGTGGAAGCCACCGAAGCCAGCACTGCATTCCTGACTATCGCCAAAGGTGGGCTGACAGAAAAAGGCCGTGCGTGGCTGCACGCAAAATAGCGGCACGAAATCCGTTTGTTATCCGCAGGAGTGACTTGAAAAGCACTCCTGCCCAATGGCAATTAAATGACCGATACCC
>NZ_LWEZ01001872.1:0-1153 GCF_001634945.1 Alcanivorax sp. HI0044 | reverse complement strand
CGCAGGGAGTTGACCCCTTTGGCCACTGTTTGCAGGGCGTCGATGTCGAGGCCGGAGTCGGTTTCATCGAGCAGTGCCAGCTTCGGTTCCATCAAAAGCATCTGCATGATTTCATTGCGTTTTTTCTCACCACCGGAGAAGCCTTCGTTGACGCCGCGTTTGAGGAAGCTGGCATCCAGGTTGACCTGTTTGCAGGCGGCACGGGCCTGGCGGAGCAGGGTGACCGAATCCCACTCTTCCTTGCCCTGGGCACCGCGTACGGATTCCAGTGCCGCTTTGAGAAATTCCATGTTGGAGACGCCGGGGATTTCCACCGGATACTGGAAGGCCAGGAACAGGCCCGCCTGGGCGCGCTCTTCCGGTTCCAGGTCTGCCAGGCTGTTGCCTTCAAACAGGGCTTCACCGCCGGTGATTGCGTAGTTGTCACGACCGGCCAGCACATTGGCCAGGGTGGATTTGCCGGAGCCATTGGGGCCCATGATGGCGTGTACCTCGCCCGGGTTCACGGTGAGGTTGAGGCCCTTGAGAATCGGCTTGTCCGCCACGGTGGCGTGAAGATCACGAATTTCCAGCATGTTTTGATGCGCCTTTCGATTGGGCCGGGAATCCGACCCGAGTTAATTCAGGGTGTTGTTCGGTGAAGTCGGGGCTTAGCCCACTGCGCCTTCCAGGCTGACTTCCAGCAACTTGCCCGCTTCCACGGCAAATTCCATGGGCAGTTCCTTGAACACCTCTTTACAGAAGCCGTTCACGATCATGGAAACCGCCTTCTCCGGGTCGATACCGCGCTGGCGGCACAGGAACATCTGGTCGTCACTCACCTTGGAGGTGGTGGCCTCGTGTTCGATGGTGGCCGAGGGGTTTTTCGACTCGATGTACGGGAAGGTGTGCGCGCCGCAGGTGTCGCCCAGCAGCAGGGAGTCGCACTGGGTGAAGTTACGGGCGTTTTCTGCCCGGGGGCTGATCCGCACCAGGCCGCGGTAGCTGTTGCTGCTGCGCCCGGCGGAAATGCCCTTGGAAATAATGGTGCTCTTGGTGTTCTTGCCCAGGTGGATCATTTTGGTGCCGGTGTCCGCCTGCTGCATGTGGCGGGGCAGGGCCACGGAGTAGAATTCACCGATGCTGTTGTCACCACGCAGGATCACGGACGGGT
>NZ_LWEZ01001871.1:0-1200 GCF_001634945.1 Alcanivorax sp. HI0044 | reverse complement strand
AGCCGTGCCCGTCTGGGCCGGCATTCCGAGTTTGCATCGCTGATCGATGCGCCTTTTGCCGATGTGCTGGCGGCATGTGAGAAGCCCTGAGGCTGATCTCGGGCTCCCTGCCTCCGAGCTCGGTGGGGCGCAAGAGTGGATCGGTCCCTGAGCCTTGCTGCTCTCTCAGCCGCTTGGCCAACCATTTACAGGCAGTGCGCAATTCGGCGTAGCCGATGCCTGTACGGTTTGGGTATCACCACCTTTTTACGCTTTCGGGAGCGATTCCGATTGAGGCACGGGGCGGCTTCTGTTAACATTTTCTCCCGTCCTGATGTAGCGCAAGCTCCTGAATTTTCAGGTGTTCAATCGTCTCTTGCGAAGCTGGCCAACCCGATTTACGAAAGCTCCTTGCCCGTCTGTAACGTGCAGGGTGTTTTTTTTATGGGGGCCGGTACACACTGACGATGGTGCTATCAACCCACTAGCGATCTGGTGAGTGCATGTCTCGTTTCATCTTTGTCACCGGCGGTGTGGTGTCGTCTCTGGGGAAGGGGATTACCTCCGCGTCCCTGGCCACCCTGTTGGAAGCTCGCGGCCTCAAGGTCACCCTGATTAAAATGGATCCCTACATCAATGTGGATCCCGGCACCATGAGCCCTTACCAGCACGGTGAGGTGTTCGTGACCGAAGACGGCGCCGAAACCGACCTGGATCTGGGTCATTACGAGCGTTTTATTCGCACCCGCCTGAACCGCCGCAACAGCTTTACCACCGGCCGTGTCTATCAGCATGTGCTGGATAAAGAGCGCCGCGGTGAATACCTGGGCGCCACCGTCCAGGTGATCCCCCATATCACCGATGAGATCAAACTGAAGATCCGCGAAGGCGCGGGTGATGCGGATGTGGCCATCGTGGAAATTGGTGGTACTGCGGGCGATATCGAATCGCTGCCTTTCCTGGAAGCGGCCCGGCAGATGCGCGTGGAGCTGGGCTCCAGCCAGTCCCTGTTGGTGCACCTGACGCTGGTGCCGTACATCGCCACCGCCGGGGAAATCAAAACCAAGCCCACCCAGCACTCCGTGAAAGAGCTGCGTTCCATCGGGCTGCAGCCAGACATTTTGGTGTGCCGTGCGGATGACCCGATTCCGCAGAGCGCCCGGGAAAAAATTGCCCTGTTTACCAATGTGGAAGCCCGGGCGGTGATTTCCTCCCCGGACT
>NZ_LWEZ01001870.1:0-1036 GCF_001634945.1 Alcanivorax sp. HI0044 | reverse complement strand
AATTCAACGCTTCCTTGCCCTGGTCATCCACGAAGGCACTATCGTCTTTTTTAACCAGCCAGATCACCAGTGGCCCCAGAATATTGCCGAACGGAAATACCATACCGACAAAGGCCAGCAGGTGGCATGCCAGACCCAGGCTCCGCTCTTCCTGTTTCGCCAGTCCATTGCTGTTATTTTCTTCGCTCATTCAAAGGTTCCTTGTTGAAAAATAAAACCCGCCACCATCCTTGCTACTGACGAATGGTGCGACGGTTGGGGAGGGGTTGTTCGCTGTTGGAGCGGAACGGGTTGATATCAATGCCGCCCCGGCGAGTAAACCGGCCGTACACGGTCAGATGGCGGGGCGAACACTGGGCCATCAGGTCCACGAAGATCTGTTCGATAATCTGTTCGTGAAACCCCTGGTGATTACGCAGTGACACCACATAACGCAAGAAACTGGCCGGGCTGATGGCACGGCCGGTATAGCGGATCACCACGGTAGCCCAGTCCGGCTGATCGGTAACCGGGCAATGGCTGCGCAGCAGATGGGAATAGAGCTGCCCGGTTTGCTCCGAGCCCTGATCACATAGCAGCAGGTCCGGGCGATACTCATAATGCTCAAAGGACAAGTCGATATTGTCCACGCAATCACCCCGGTCTTCCCACACGGGAAAACCCGCAGATTCCTGTAGCGAATACAGCAGCACTTCGATATTGCCACCCACCGTCTGCGCCACATCTTTCTCGATGGCAGCGCGCACCGCGTCACGACTCTCGAAGCGGGTATTGGCAAACGAATTCAGATACAGCTTGAGGGATTTGGACTCAACAATATTCGGGGTAGTACAGGGAACGCGCAGTTCGCACATGGCCACCATGGGCTTGCCCTTCTCGTTGAGCCAGGACAACTCATACGCATTCCAGATATCGGTCCCGTGGAAAGGCAGAGTGGTGTCTTCCAGCTCCAGGGACTCGCGGGCATCCCAGCGCGGCACCGGACACAACAGCGAAGGCATGTACTCGTCAACATACTCGCTGGAGCGGCCCAGCG
>NZ_LWEZ01001869.1:0-28483 GCF_001634945.1 Alcanivorax sp. HI0044 | reverse complement strand
ACGCCATGTGGTTCCATGAGGACTTCCGTATTGATGAATGGCTGCTGTATCGCAGTGATAGTCCTTTCGCAGGCGGTTCCCGTGGCCTGAACTTTGGTTCCATCTACCGCCAGGACGGCACTCTGGTGGCGTCGGTGGCCCAGGAAGGGCTGATGCGTTTGCACCCCTCTGACAGCCCGGCGGAATGACGCAGCTGATTGACCTGCTGGAAGAGGTACGCGCTTGCCGGCTGTGTGAGCCGCACCTGCCACTGGGGCCGCGGCCGGTGGTACAGGCCGGGGAGGGCGCTCGGTTATTGATTGTGGGCCAGGCGCCGGGGACCCGTGTTCATGAAACCGGTATCCCCTGGAATGACCCGTCCGGTGAGCGTTTACGAGACTGGCTGCAGATCAGCCCTGAAACGTTCTACGACGCGGACCAGGTGGCGATTGTGCCCATGGGGCTGTGCTACCCGGGGCGCGGAAAGGGCGGTGATCTGCCGCCGCGCCCGGAATGTGCCCCCCAATGGCACGACCGGTTGCTGGCGGAGTTGCCGAACCGGCGCCTGACGTTGCTGGTGGGGCAGTACGCCCAACGCTATTACCTGCCGCAGCGGGGTAAAACCCTCACCGACAATGTGCGGCATTTTGCCCGGGCGCTGGAGGCGGGGTTTTTCCCGTTGCCCCATCCCAGCCCCCGCAATCGCCTGTGGCTGCGCCAGCGGCCCTGGTTTAACGACGAGGTGGTGCCGGTGCTGCGTGAACAGGTTGCCACCGCTATGCAGGCACCGCCTGCGGGATGATAAGGCTGATGTATTAGCGGTTTGTTTCCGACAGGGCCGGCTCCCTGGGCTTGTAGCGCGCAATATCCCCGTAACCCGGGTGGATAAAGCCGCTTTTTGGCGCTATTATGCGCGCCCCGAACTCCACCACCGCAGGTGGGCCAGGAAGCAGGGCAATGACGCCGCTTTCCGCCGCCTGAACCCAAACTGAGAGGGCCATCTCCGTGAGCAAACTGGAAGACCATTTCGGACGCTGGAAAAACCGCGAAGAGATTGCAGAAGCCATGATCCCCATGATCGGCCGCCTGCATCGTGAAAAGAACGTTACCACGACCGTGTACAGCCGTTCCCTGGTCAACAAGTCTGTTATCCAGATTCTGAAGAGCCACCGTTTCGTCAAGCAGGTCGAGGACTCCGAGCTGTCTGTGGTCGATACCTTCCCGATTCTTCAGGAAGTGGTGAAGTCGGATCTCGGCCCTTGCCGTATTGATATCGGCAAACTGGCGGTGGAGTACAAGAAAGACAATCGCGGCTTGTCTATTGAAGACTACGTGCGCGAAGAGCTGGCAGAAGCGGTGAGCAGCAAGGTTGGCATGCCTGAGCGTACCGATGTGGTGCTGTACGGCTTCGGTCGTATCGGCCGAATTCTGGCCCGCCTGCTGATCGAAAAAGCCGGTTCCGGCGATGGCCTGCGCCTGAAGGCTATTGTGGTACGCGAGTCTGGCAAGGGTGATCTGCAGAAGCGCGCCAGCCTGCTGCGCCGTGACTCCGTTCATGGCCCGTTCGCCGGCACCATTGCCGTGGACGAAGAAGAGAACGCGATCATCGCCAATGGCAACTTCATCAAGGTGATCTACTCCAGCGACCCGTCGTCCATCGATTACACCGCTTACGGCATCAGCAATGCCGTGGTGATCGATAACACCGGCAAGTGGCGCGATGAAGAAGGCCTGTCCCAGCACCTGCAGTGCAACGGTGTTTCCCGCGTGATGTTGACGGCGCCGGGCAAGGGCAACATGAAGAACATCGTTCACGGCGTGAACAATGATCTGATCCAGGACAGCGACAAGATCATTTCTGCTGCCAGCTGCACCACCAATGCTATCGTTCCGCCGCTGAAAGCGCTGGAAGACAAGTTTGGTATCGAGTTTGGCCACGTGGAAACCGTACACTCCTACACCAACGACCAGAACCTGCTGGATAACTTCCACAAAGGTCCCCGTCGTGGTCGTTCTGCACCCCTGAACATGGTGCTGACTGAAACCGGTGCAGCCACTGCGGCCACCAAGGTATTGCCGAATCTGGACGGTAAGCTGACCGGTAACTCCATCCGCGTTCCAACCCCGAACGTGTCCATGGCGATCCTGAACCTGACTCTGGGCAAGGAAACCACCCTGGAAGAGCTCAACGATTACCTGCGTTGGGTAAGTCTGCATTCTCCATTGCAGCGCCAGGTGGATTTCGTGAGCAGCCCGGATGCCGTGTCTACGGATTTCGTCGGCTCTCGTCACGCCTCCGTGATCGACGCGGAAGCGACCATCGTGAATGGCCGCCACTGCGTGCTGTATGTGTGGTACGACAACGAGTTCGGCTACAGCTGCCAGGTGCTGCGTATCCTGCAGCAGATCTCCGGGGTGGAATTCCCGGTGTATCCAAAGGACTGAACCCCGGAATGAAGAAGCCCGCCCCGCGGGCTTTTTTTCGGTGCATTTCCCGTTTTTAAGTTGCACCAAGATGGTTCCATGCGACAAAAGGCGGGTCTGGCGGTGCTGGCGAACAGGCAGGTACGACTTTATAATGTGCCCGCCGGGTTTTTGTCGGCATCCATTGCATATTCCGGAATTTGCGAACATCCCCGGTAATTCCCTGTTTTTCAGGGCGATCCGGGGGTGTGCCTCGACTTCAGCAACACGCAACGTGGGCGAGAAACTATGATTAAAATCAGGAAGGGCCTTGATCTGCCCATCGCTGGTGCACCGCGCCAGACGATTGAGGAAGGTCATCAGGTTCGTTCTGTTGCCGTGCTCGGCGGTGACTATGTGGGGATGAAACCCACTATGGAAGTCCGCGAGGGAGACGTGGTCAAGAAAGGCCAGCTGATCTTCACGGACAAGAAAACCGAGGGTGTGAAATACACCGCTCCTGCTGCCGGCAAGGTGATTGCGATCAATCGTGGTCACAAGCGCGTGCTTCAATCCGTGGTGATTGAAGTGGCAGACCAGGAAGAAGAAGTCACCTTCGTCTCTCACTC
Organism: Alcanivorax sp. HI0044; assembly: GCF_001634945.1. Taxonomy (NCBI): domain Bacteria; kingdom Pseudomonadati; phylum Pseudomonadota; class Gammaproteobacteria; order Oceanospirillales; family Alcanivoracaceae; genus Alcanivorax; species Alcanivorax sp. HI0044. The sequence continues at coordinate 25,472 of NZ_LWEZ01001869.1, read as the reverse complement.
TGCCGAACAGCTGGCTTCTCTGGACCGCGAAACGGTACAGCAACAGCTGGTAGATTCCGGTGAGTGGACCTTGCTGCGCACCCGCCCGTTCGGCAAGGTGCCCGCACCGGGCAGTACCCCCAATTCCGTTTTCGTTTCCATTCTCGATACCAACCCCCTGGCGCTGGACCCGGCGGTGGTGATCAAGGAAAACGAACAGGCTTTCCGCAATGGTCTGGCGGTGCTGAGCCGCTTGACGGACGGCCCGGTATGGGTGTGTCGTGGTCCGAATACGGACCTGCCGAGCTTTGCCGGTGGCCAGGTGCGTGAAGAAGCGTTTGCGGGCAAGCACCCGGCAGGCAATGTGGGCACCCACATTCATCACCTGGATCCGGTGGGCCTGAAGAAAACCGTCTGGTCCGTGGGTTATCAGGACGTGATTGCCATTGGCAACCTGTTCACCGACGGCAAGATCAGCTCCGCCCGTGTGGTTGCGCTGACCGGCCCGCAGGCAAAAACACCGCGTGCCCTGCGCACCCGTGTTGGTGCCAGCGTGGACGATTTCGTTCAGGGCGAGCTGAAAAGTGGCGATAACCGCCTGGTATCCGGCTCTGTGTTGAACGGCCACAACGCCCGTGGTCCGGTGGCCTGGTTGAGCCGCACCACCAGCCAGCTGACGGCCCTGCGTGAAGGCCATGAACGCGAGCTGCTGGGTTACATCTCACCCGGCACCAACCGTTTTTCGGTGATGAACATCTACCTGTCCAAGCTGATGCCGGGCAAGCGCTTCAATTTCACCACCACCACCAATGGCTCCGAGCGTGCCATGGTGCCGGTGGGGGCCTATGAAGAAGTGATGCCGCTGGACATTCTGCCGACGCAGCTGCTGCGCGCATTGGTCGTTGGTGATACCGACAGCGCCACGGCCCTCGGTGCCCTGGAGTTGCTGGAAGAAGACCTGTCCCTGTGCACTTTCGTGTGCCCGGGCAAATATGAATACGGTCCGATTCTGCGCGACAACCTGACCACGATTGAGGCGGAGGGCTGAGCATGGGTATGAGAAAGTTTCTGGATGATAAAGTGTCCCCCCATTTCCATGAGGGTGGCAAATTCGAGAAGTATTACACCTTCTACGAAATGTTCGACACCATGCTCTACACCCCGGATTCGGTGACCCGTTCCGCGGCCCACGTGCGTGATGGTCTCGACCTGAAGCGGATCATGATGACGGTGTGGTTCTGCACCTTCCCGGCGATCCTGTTCGGTCTGTGGAACACCGGTTATCAGGCCAACCTGCAGATTGCCGAGCTCGGTGCCAGCCCGCTGGCCGGCTGGCGCAGTGACCTGGTGGCAGCGCTGACCGGGTTTGATCCGGCCAGTATCTGGGCCAACGTGTTGCATGGTGCGGTCTACTATATTCCTATTCTGATTACCGTCTACCTGGGTGGTTTCATTTGGGAAGGCCTGTTCGCGTGGAAGCGTGGCCATGAGGTTAACGAAGGCTTCTTCGTGACCGGTATTCTGTTCACCCTGATTCTGCCGCCGTCCATTCCGCTGTGGCAGGTTTTCCTGGGGATTTCCTTTGGTGTCGTTATCGGCAAGGAAGTGTTCGGGGGAACCGGCAAGAACTTCCTCAACCCGGCATTGGTTGGCCGTGCGTTCCTGTACTTTGCCTACCCGGCGCAGATGTCCGGTGATGCAGTCTGGACCGCCGTGGATAACTTCTCCGGCGCTACCTCCCTGTCTCTGGCTGCTTCTGGCAGCCTGAACTACGCGGCTGGCCTGACCGGTAACGCCCTGACTGAAGGTGCGGCGGCGGCGACCGCCAGCCTGAGCTGGATGAATACCTTCCTGGGTAACATCCAGGGCAGCATCGGTGAGACGTCCACTCTGGCTATCCTGATCGGTGGCGCGGCCCTGTTGATGACCAAGATCGCTTCCTGGCGCATTGTGCTGGGCGTGTTCCTGGGCATGGTGGGCATGTCTGCGCTGTTCAACGTTATCGGGTCCGAGACCAACGCCATGTTTGGCATGCCGTGGTACTGGCACCTGAGCGTGGGCGGTTTCGCCTTCGGCATGATTTTCATGGCTACCGATCCTGTGTCTGCGTCCATGACCAACACCGGTAAATACATCTTCGGTGCCCTGATTGGTGTGATGACCGTCCTGATCCGGGTCATCAACCCGGCCTTCCCGGAAGGCATCATGCTGGCAATTCTGTTCGGTAACCTGTGTGCGCCGCTGATTGACTACTTTGTCACTCAGTCAAACATTCGCCGTCGTCTGCGTCGTACCGGGGGAGAAGTGTAATGGCTGGAAAAAATGAAAGCGTCAGCAAGACCCTGCTGGTTGCCTTCCTGGTGTGCGTGGTCTGCGGTGTGGTGGTTGCTACCGCCGCCGTGAGCCTGCGCCCGGTACAGAACGAAAACAAGCTGATCGACAAGCGCATGAACATCCTGCTTGCCGCCGGCATGTACGACGCTAGCCAGGACGTGAACGAGCAGTTCAAGTCCATCGAGCGCAAGTTTGTCGACATCGAAAGCGGTGACTATGTAGAGATGCCGGAAAGCTATGATCAGCGTACCGCCGCCAAGGACCCGGCCCAGTCCGAGCGCCTTAGTGGCGACGTGGACATTGCCGGTATCAAGAACCAGGCGGACGTGGCCGAGGTATACCTGGCCCGTGGTGATAATGGCGAACTGAGCCGTATCATCCTGCCGGTTCACGGTTATGGCCTGTGGTCCACCCTCTATGGTTTCCTGGCGCTGGAGCCGGATGCCAACACCGTGGCTGGTCTGGGTTTTTATGAGCACGGCGAAACCCCTGGCCTGGGCGGTGAAGTGGATAACCCCAAATGGAAGGCCCTTTGGGAAGGCAAGAAGCTGTACGGTGATCAGGGCGAAGTGGAAATTCAGGTCATCAAGGGTACGGTGGAAAGCAACACCCCGAATGCTGAACATAAGGTAGACGGCCTGGCCGGTGCTACCCTGACCAGCAAGGGTGTCAGCAACCTGCTTCGCTTCTGGGTCGGCGAGAACGGCTTTGGCCCCTACCTGAAGCGCATGCAGCAAGGTGGCGGTGATGTGGCTCAAGCCACCGATGCCGTTGAATCCAGCGAGCAGCCGGAAGGAGACGCGTAATGGCGGAGAAAACCAAGGACATTCTGTTAGGTCCGATTTTCGACAATAACCCCATCGCGCTGCAGATCCTGGGTATCTGTTCCGCGCTGGCGGTAACCAGCAACCTGAGTACTACGGTCACCATGTGTATCGCATTGACCGCAGTAACCGCGTTCTCGAACTTCTTCGTAAGCTCGATTCGCAACAGCATTCCTTCCAGCATTCGGATCATCGTGCAGATGACCATTATTGCGTCACTGGTAATCGTGGTGGATCAGTTTCTTAAGGCGTACGCCTACAGCATTTCCAAGCAGCTGTCGGTGTTCGTGGGGTTGATCATCACCAACTGTATCGTGATGGGCCGTGCGGAAGCCTTTGCCATGAAGAATCCACCGCTCCCGTCTTTCCTGGATGGTGTGGGCAATGGCCTGGGCTACTCCGCGATCCTGTTGGGCCTCGGTTTTACCCGTGAATTGCTGGGTGCCGGTAGCCTGTTCGGTCATCAAATTCTGCCCAAGGTGTCTGAGGGTGGCTGGTACATGACCAACGGCATGATGCTGCTGCCGCCGAGTGCTTTCTTCCTGATCGGGTTGTTCATCTGGGCCATCCGTGCGTGGAAGCCGGAGCAGGTAGAGCCGGACGACTTCAAGATGAAGCCACACACCCGTGTCAGCGACGCGTTTTAACGGAGACGAGTAATGTTTGAACATTATCTGAGCCTGTTCGTCCGCGCCGTCTTTGTTGAAAACATGGCGCTGGCCTTCTTCCTGGGCATGTGTACGTTTATTGCCGTATCCAAGAAGATCTCGACTGCGATTGGCCTGGGGATTGCCGTGGTGGTGGTGCTGACCATCACCGTGCCGGTGAACAACCTGCTGCTAACCTACCTGCTTGATGAAGGGGCGCTGGCCTGGACCGGTGTACCGGCGCTGGCCGAGCTGGATCTGCGTTTCCTGGGGCTGCTCAGCTACATTGGCGTTATCGCCGCGCTGGTGCAGATTCTGGAGATGACGCTCGACAAGTATGTGCCGAGCCTCTACAACGCGCTGGGTATCTTCCTGCCGCTGATCACCGTGAATTGCGCCATTCTGGGTGCGTCCCTGTTCATGGTGGAGCGTGATTACACCCTGGGTGAGTCCATGGTATACGGCGTGGGTGCCGGCACCGGGTGGGCGCTGGCGATCACATTGCTGGCGGGTATCCGGGAAAAGCTCAAGTACAGCGACGTACCGGATGGTCTGAAAGGTCTGGGCATCACTTTCATTACCGTGGGTCTGATGTCACTGGGCTTCATGTCATTTTCCGGCGTGCAGCTGTAAGGGGAGAGTTGAATCATGAGTGTTGAGATTATTCTCGGTGTCGTCATGTTCACTGCCATTGTGCTGGCGCTGGTGGCGGTGATTCTTGCTGCCCGTTCCCGTCTGGTGGCAACCGGTAACGTACACATCGATATTAACGACGATGCCGAAAAAGGCATTGATGCGCCCGCCGGCGGCAAGCTGCTGGGCACCCTGGCAGACCAGGGTATTTTCCTGTCTTCAGCCTGTGGTGGCGGTGGTACCTGTGCGCAGTGTCGCTGCCAGGTGCTCGACGGTGGGGGAGACATTCTTCCCACCGAAGAAGGCCACTTCACCAAAGGACAGATTCGCGATGGCTGGCGCCTGAGCTGCCAGGTCAACGTGAAGCAGGACATGAAAATCCAGGTGCCGGAAGAGTTCTTCGGCGTGAAGAAGTGGGAATGCGAGGTTATTTCCAATAACAACGTTGCCACTTTTATTAAAGAGCTGACGCTGAAATTGCCGGAAGGCGAAAACGTGGATTTCCGCGCGGGTGGTTATGTGCAGCTGGAAGCACCGCCCTTTGATGTGAAGTTTTCCGACTTTGACATCGATGAGGAATACCGCGGTGACTGGGAGCGTTTCAACTTCTTCGATTTGAACACCAAGAACAACGAAGAAGTGATTCGCGCCTATTCCATGGCCAACTACCCGGAAGAGAAGGGCATCCTGAAGTTCAATATCCGTATCGCGACGCCGCCTCCGGGGTCCAAGGATATTCAGCCCGGGATCATGAGTTCCTACGTCTTCAACCTGAAGCCGGGTGACAAGATCACCGTATTCGGACCCTTCGGTGAGTTCTTCGCCAAGAAAACCGATGCGGAAATGGTCTTCATCGGTGGTGGTGCGGGTATGGCACCCATGCGTAGCCATATTTTCGACCAGCTCAAGCGGTTGAACTCCAAGCGCAAGATCAGCTTCTGGTACGGTGCGCGGAGTGTTCGTGAGTGCTTCTATAACGAAGAGTACGACTTGCTTGCGGACGAGAACGATAACTTTGAGTGGCATCTGGCCCTGTCAGACCCGCAGCCCGAAGACAACTGGGATGGTCTCACCGGTTTTATCCATAACGTGCTGTTCGAACAGTATCTCAAGGACCATCCGGCTCCTGAAGACTGCGAGTACTACATGTGTGGTCCGCCGATGATGAACGCCTCGGTAATCAAGATGCTCGAAGATCTTGGTGTGGAACCGGAAAATATCCTGCTGGATGACTTTGGCGGATGATTCCAAACGCCGGCCTTCGGGCCGGCGTTTCTTTAAGTTCAAAGTTCAAAGTTGAAAAGGTAAGCGGTGATCTTGTGCATTTCCCTGCGAAATCGCTCGTCGCGGCTATAGCAGTGTCAGTGTAGTGCCTGGGCAACGCGCGTTTTAACTTTAAACTTTGAACTTTCAACTTGCGCTCCTTGTTAACCACCGGAACATGACAATGCCTCGCATTCTTCCTCTGCTGATTGTTTCCCTGGCGCTGCTGCTGACGGGCTGTGACGACAGCAAGAATCGCCTGTCGGTACTCAGTGGCCCCACCATGGGAACCACCTGGAGCGTAAAATACACCGGCACTCCGGACGAAGGCGTAGAAGCGTTGAAGGGTGATATTGAAGCGGCGTTGGAGCAGGTAAACGCCCAGATGAGCACCTACCGACCGGATTCCGACCTTAGCCGTTTCAACAGCGCCGAGCCGGGGACGCTGATGAATCTGCCCTCGGATACCGTTAAGGTGATGACTGCCGCCTTTTCCCTGTCGGAACAAACCGGCGGCGCCTATGACGTGACGGTGGGGCCGCTGGTTAACCTGTGGGGCTTCGGGCCGGACCCGGACCGGTTTGAGCCACCAGAGGCCAGCGAAATCGAGACAGCGCAGGAACGGGTTGGCTGGCAGAAACTGCTGCTCAGCGACCAGCAACTGCTGCAGCCCGGCGGCATCTATGTGGATTTGTCGTCCATTGCGAAAGGTTTTGCGGTGGACAAGGTGGCGGCCTTACTGGATAGCCACGGGCTGAATAACTACCTGGTAGAGGTGGGCGGAGAACTGCTGGGCAAGGGCAGCAAACCCTATAAACAGCCCTGGCGGGTTGCCGTAGAACGCCCGATTGCGGGTGTTCGCGAGGTGGAGCAGGTGGTAGACCTGAAGAATATGGCCGTGGCTACCAGTGGCGATTACCGTAACTTTTTTGAGTCGGACGGCCGCTTGTATTCCCATACCATTGACCCCCGTACCGGTTACCCGGTGGAGCATCAGTTGGCCTCGGTGTCCGTTTTGCACAAAAGTGCCATGATGGCCGACGGTCTGGCCACCGCCATGACGGTGCTGGGCCCGGATGAAGGAATGGCTTTCGCCAAAGACCAAGAACTGGCAGTGTTTTTTATTGTCAGAACCAGTAAGGGCGTGGAAGAGTTATCGACTCCCGCCTTCGATGCAATTGTGGAGGGTAAGTAACATGTTCATGACCATTGTGGCAGCAGTAGTTTTCATTGGCCTGCTTTTCGCCGGCATGGCCGTGGGCGTGATTCTTTCCAACAAGCCGGTCAAAGGCTCCTGTGGTGGCCTGGCCTCACTGGGCATGAAACAGGACTGTGAAATCTGCGGCGGTAACGACGATGAATGTGAAGAGAATGCCCGCAAGGTGAACAGCGAAAAAGCGGCCACCCTGGGCAAGGACGTGATGAAGATGTAAGCCCGCGCCCGGCCACAAGAAGCCCGCCCCGTGCGGGCTTTTTTGTGCCTGAACGGCCCGCAGGAGCGATAACAGCAGTCGCGAGTTGCGAGAAGCGAGTGTCGAAAAGCAAAACCTCAAAGAGCGGAAATTCAGGCTTTCGCGACTCGAAACGGTTTTATTGCGATGTTCGCAAGGCATTATTCAGGGGCGGCTCAAGATCACCGCCGTGCGCAGCTTTGCCTGCCCGTATTGTCGCATCTGATCAAATTTTTTCCGCGTGATGGGCACATGCTGGCAGTCCATAGGCACTTGGTCTTCGCCGGGGTCCGGGTCATGAATGTAGAAGCATTCTCCGTCGCTGCCGCTGATGGCAACCCAGTGTGGAGCCTTGCGTCCGTCCAGCCGCCAGGTGCTGATCAGCACCAGGACAATGCTGCCGGCGGCAATGGCCTTGTCTACCTCATCGGCGCCGAAATCTTCGTAGCAAACAGGCACTTTTTGCCGTGCACATTCGCTAACAAAGTGGTCGTGTACCGTGGTAATCACCGCTTTCTTGTCGCTGTCGCGCACTGAGTCCACAAACAGGGGGCCAGTCTGGTTACACCAGACGCGGGCGTTGAGCCCACGCTGCCGGGCGGCCAACGCCAGCCCCAGCGGGTGGCAGCCGCCATGGCCTGCGGTCATGAAAATGGTGGTGGCTTCGCGCCACAGCAACAGTTCTTCTGTGGTCGTGGGCGTTTGTTGTTTCAGTGCGGCCAGGGCCATTAGCAGGCAGGCCGGGCCACAGGTGAACGGGGTGGTCTGCTGGACCCAGGGCAAGTGCCGAGGCGTCGGGTTGTCGCGCTGATTTCCGGGTGGGTTGCCGGGTTGATAGTGCAGCCGTTTCTGGTAACGCAGGGCGTCTTCATGATCCTCGTAATAGTCCGCCGTCTGGGCAAAAAGGCGATAGCCCAGGCGTTCATACAGGGCGATGGCTGCCGCGTTATCCTTGCGCACTTCCAGTCGCAGGAACAGGCGCCGTTGCTGGTGCGCATAGTCCTCGGCGGCTTCTAGTAACCGCTCACCGAGTTTTTTCCCCCGTTGCTGCGGATCCACTGCGATGGAGTAAAGCCGGGCGAGGCGCGTGCCGGGCTGCAGCAACACCAAGGCATAGCCAGCCAGTTGTTGTTGTTCATCCAGCGCAACGATGAGACCGCTGTGCTGACGTTTAAGCCATTTACGGAAACTGCGACGGGACAGTCGATCGGATGAAAAGCAACGCTGTTCCAGCGCAGTGAGTGCATCCAGATCGTCGGGAAGAGCAGGGCGGAGGGAGAAAGCGCACATAATCCTGTGTCCTTGAGAGCGTTCAGAATAAGGCAGCGCGTATTGTCCCGCCAGTATTATTCATGTGCTGGCCGGTGGTGGCGTGGCGGTCAGCGCGGCATACTGAGCGCAACAAACAGGGAGGGTATCAATGAACAAGCAGGATCCGGTGAGAGGACTGATATTGTCCGGCGGCGGGGCGCGTGGCGCTTACCAGGTCGGTGTCCTGGCGGCGATTGCGGAAATGGTGCCGCGCGGTGCCCCTAATCCGTTTCCGATCATCTGCGGTACCTCGGCAGGGGCGATCAATGCGGCGGCGTTGTCAGCCAATGCGGGCAACTACCGCGCTGCTGTGCGAGGGCTGGAACGGGTCTGGTCGAACATTACCGCTGAGCAGGTCTACCGCACGGATCTGTATGCCTGTCTGCGTGGCGTCATGCGCTGGTTTTTCTCTGGCGTGGCCACGGGCAAAACCCCGGAACGCAGTTCACTGCTCGATAACACGCCGTTGCAGCGTCTGTTGTCGCTGGTGATTAATTTTCGTCGTATCCAGGAAAGCCTGGATCAGGGGCATTTGCGGGCGTTGGCGATTACGGCCTCTGCCTATGCCAGTGGCGAGTCGGTGAGTTTTTTTCAGGGCTCGGACGAGCTACCTGAATGGATCCGTGCGCGCCGCAAGGGTAAGCGTTCGAACATCGGGGTGGAGCATTTATTGGGGTCGGCGGCCATTCCTATCCTGTTCCCCGCCAGCAATGTGGATGGTGCCTACTACGGCGATGGGGCACTGCGGCAACTGGCACCGTTGAGCCCGGCATTGCATCTTGGCGCCACGCGCTTACTGGTGATTGGTGTCTCCGGCAACGTCAGTGCCGGGCATCAGCGCCGGCTTGGTGGTTATCCTTCCATGGCACAGGTGTTGGGCCACGTTCTGAACAGTGTGTTCGTGGATACGCTGGAAGGGGATGTGGAGCGGCTGGAACGAATCAACCACACCCTGTCTGCGCTGGGCGAGCGCACCCGCAGAAAGCATGGTATCAAACTGCGCGAAGTGGACGTGCTGAAGATTTATCCCTCGCGGCCCATTGATGAAATCGCAGCGGAGCATATCCGTGAATTACCCCGGACCTTGCGTTTTTTTCTGCGCAGTTCCGGCGCGACCCGTTCCCCCGGGGCCAGTGCCATGAGTTATCTGCTGTTTGAGCCCGGTTTCACCAATGCCTTGATCGAGATGGGGCGCAAGGACGCCATGGCCCGTAAAGAGGAGATCATGGTGTTTCTTAACGATCAGCCGTTAATGGAAGCGGCTTCCGAAGAGCCGTAACGGTGTTTGCGGCGGAAGTGGCTGACAAAGCTGGTGGGGAAGTCAGTGATGATGCTGTGCACTTTCAGCTTGGCCAGTCGTTCGGCTTCGGTCAGGTCGTTCACCGTCCACACGGACACTTTCAAGCCTCGCCGTTTGGCCCGGCGCATTAGCGCGGGGCCGACCAATGAGTAATGTGCGATCACCCAGCTGCAGCCCAGCCCTTTGGCGCGGCGAGTGGGTTGCAGGTAACGATACTGGCACACGTAACCCCGTTCGATATCCGGGGCCATGGTGCCGATCATGCGTAGAAAGCCGGTGTGGCTGGACGTGATCACCACCCGTGATTGCAGCTGCTGATCATGGATCATGTGCGTGAGGTGATGAGCCAGCTGGTGGAGGACGGTACGGTCTGCTCCTTTCACCTCGAACTGAAAACGCATATCCGGGCCGCACAGTTCAACCACTTCCTGCAGTGAGGGAATTCCGGTGGGGCTGTGCCAGCCGGGGGTATTGCGGCGGGCATCCATCACCCCAAGCTGGGCACGGGTGTACTGGCGCACATTGCCACGGACACCGGTGGTGCGGGTCACGTCGCTGTCGTGCAGCACGATCAGCTGGCCATCGGAGGATAGCCGCACATCCAGTTCCATTTCCGTCACACCGGCTTCTATTGCCACTTGAAAGCTGGCCAGCGTGTTCTCCGGCGCTTCGCCGCGGGCGCCACGGTGACCCACCAGAGCAGGGTAGGTTGAAGGTGTCAGTTCGGTCATTGGCAGTGTCATAGCGTTATTCTTTGCGAGAAAGATGACAGCGCTGTGACCTGGACACAAGAGGGTGTGTTGTCATTTTTGTGACTTGAAACTGTTTTATTGTTTCAACGTTTCTTCCCTTCGAGCCTGACCATGCCAACGCTGTTGAAACGTTATACTGCACTGTTTGCCGCCAGCTGGTTCCCCGGTTACCAGGGCCAACTGCGCGGATTCTCGTTGCAGCGGCTGCTGGTGATGCTGCTGTTCTGGCCATTATTCCTGCTGGTACAGGGAATCAATGGCATCGGCCTGGGGCTGGATTATCTGCTGTTCCCGGCGTTCCGGCGCGTGGCGGTGCGTCAGCCGTTGTTTGTGACCGGAGTGCCGCGAAGCGGCACGACCTTTCTGCATCGCCTGCTGGCCATGGATACGCGTTTCACCACCACGGCGCTGTGGGAGCTGCTGTTTGCGCCCTCGATTACCCAGCGCTATTTCTGGACCGGTGTCGCTCGCCTGGATACGTTGATAGGCCGCCCAGGTGGGCGGCTTCTGTTTTGGGCGGAAAGGCGTTTGTTGGGTGGGCTGGACGGCGTGCACAAGACCGGGCTGCTGGATCCGGAAGAGGATTATCTTGGGTTGATCCCGGTGTGGGGCTGCTTTTTGCTAGTGCTTGTGGTGCCTGTTCCTGCCCTGTGGCAACTGACATTTCTGGACCGCGATGGCCGCCCGGAAGAAAAACAACGACTGATGCGCGCTTACCGCCGTTTTATTCAGCGCCACCTTTATTTTCACGGCCCGGAAAAAATCCTGCTATCGAAGAACCCGTCGTTTACCCCGTGGATGGAAACCTTGGCCGACGCTTTCCCGGATGCCCGTTTTATTGGCTGCCTGCGTAGCCCCACCGCGGCGGTGCCATCGCAAGTAAATTCCATTCTTATAGGCGCGCGCCTGTTCGATGGTCGCGACACCACCGCCTACTGGCGCGAAGGGTTTCTGGCGATGCTGGAATACTACTATCGCCATCTGCTGGAGGTGGTAAATCAGCTGCCGGAACAGCGCCAGGCGCTGTCGGTGATGGAGACCCTGGCATCGGCTCCTGGCGAGACCGTACTGGGTTTTTACCAGCGGTTTGGCTGGCAGCCCGACGCGCAATTTTGTCAGCGGCTGCAGGAACAGGACCGCAAGGCCAGGCAGTACCGCAGCGCCCATCAGTATTCTCTGGATGCCCTGGGTGTCAGTGGTGAGGCGTTGCTGCACAGGTTTGGCTGGGTGTATGAGCGCTTCGGATACCCGCTCCCCAGCACTGATGAAAAACCGCTGTAGGAGCGCCGCTTGAGGCGCGAACCAAAATAGTTTCGATTTTCGAAACTCGCTTCTCGTGGCTCGCAGCTGATGAGGCAAGCAGATTCGCGCCTCAAGCGGCGCTCCTACGGCGAGTTCGGGGTTCGTTACATCTTGTCGCAATTACACCGTCATGGCGTGACGCTCCTGTCACATTAACGACATGAGCGGCCGGGATACTGCCGGCCATGGATACCAAAGAGCTACGCATACTGTTTGTGGTGGATGCGATCAAAGGGCGGAATGGCGTCGGCGCCTACTTCCAGGACCTGGTCTCGCATCTGAAAGATCAGGTGGCGCAAGTGGAACTGGTGCAGCCCTGCATGGAGGAACCGCATCCTTGCCAGGGCGCTTCCATACCGATCCCCGGCGACCCCACCCAGCGACTCTTTTTTCCCAAAGTGCGTGAATTGAGCGCCCTGGTCTGGGAAATGAAACCGGATGTGATCGTGATTCCGGGGCCCGGTATTTTCTCCATGATCGGCTACTGGATCGCCAAGAAATGGGGGATTCCGGTGTGCGTTACCTTCCAGACAGATTACAACCGCCTGGTGGAGTTGTATTGGGGAAAACGGCTGGCGCGATTGGCTGGCGGTTTTCTCAACTGGGTGAACCGCACCCTGTTTCAGGGCAGCGAAACCGCCGCTACCATCTGCGAATCGATGATCGCCCAGGCCCGGGCCGCGGGGGCGCGCAATCCACAGCTGGTGGGCACACCGCTGGCCCGCGAATTCGTGCATACGCCAGTGGTCGAGCTGGATAACACCGTGCAGCGGGTTTGCTATGTGGGCCGGCTGGCGGCGGAAAAGAACATTGAATCCTTCCTCGCGCTGGCGTCCCGTCGCCCGGACCTGCAGTTTGACATTGCCGGCGACGGCCCCTTGCGCGGCAAGGTGGAAAAAGCCTGCGGCGAGCAGGGTAACCTGCATTTCCACGGCTGGTGTACCCGAGAGCAAGTAGTCAGCATGCTGGATCGCTGTCAGGTGCTGGTGTTGCCCTCATCGGTGGAAGCCTTTGGCACGGTAGCGCTGGAAGCCATGGCGCGGGAGCGGCTGGTGATTACCACGCCGGCCTGCGGCATCAATGAATGGCCGGCCTTGGCTAACGGCCTGTGGATCATGGACGAAGGGGAAAGTCTGTTCGATACCCTCGAGCGCCTGCAATCACTCAGCCCGGTGACGCGCTCGCTTAAGTCCGAGCAGGCCCGCCAGGCTGCCTTATCCATGAACGACCATGCGGTGACGCAGTGGACGGCGGTGCTGGCCCACTGCGCCACGCTGGCACCCAACCCAAACCCGGCGCTGCCTTCTCCCACCCTGGCATTGCTGCGCCGCCTGAGTAGCAGTTATATCCGCAATGCGCTCTGAGCCATTAACCGCACTGGTTTCGATTCACGATGTGATGCCCGAGACCCGCACGCGCGTCACCGCCATGCTGGCGCGGCTCAACCTGCCTGCCCAAGCAGTGACCTTGCTGGTTGTTCCCGGTAAAGACTGGCAGGCCGATGACCTGGATTGGTTGCGGTCTCTGCAGGAGGCGGGGCATCCGTTGGCCGGCCATGGCTGGTCTCACCGTTGTCAGCCACCCATGACGCTTTATCACCGCTTGCACAGCGCACTGTTGTCACGGGATGTGGCGGAGCATCTGTCGTTCTCCGGCGACGGCATTCAGCGGCTGGTGTGGGACTGTTATCGCTGGTTTATCCGTAACGGTCTGACTCCGTCGCCATTGTACGTGCCGCCGGCGTGGGCATTGGGGGCGCTGACCCCGGCACAGCTTGCCGGGTTACCGTTTCGGTATGTGGAAACCTTGTCTGGTGTTCACGATACCCAAAAACGCACCTTCACACGGCTGCCGTTGGCAGGTTTTGAAGCGGACACCGCGTTTCGTGCCTGGACGTTACGCTTTTTCAATGCCATCAATATCAGCCAGTCCCGCCGCACTGGAATACCGATACGCATCGGGCTGCATCCGGACGATTTTGAGTTGCGGCTTGCCAATACGATTTTGCCTTTGGCGGCGTCGTTGTCACAGACGTTTTCTTATTCCCAGGCACTGGAAGTGTTAGTTAAGCGCTCTGCAGCTATCCCGTTATAGTGGCCGGGTTAGAATGAATGACTTTCTGTTTCTGTCCCGCTTTTTGATTATCCGCCAGACAAGCCGAAGGGCCGTTGGAGGCTAGTCCCGGTAGCGTTTGTTCAGATCAGTATAGGCGTCGATACGGCGGTCGCGCAGGTAAGGCCAGATTCGGCGTACGGATTCGCTGCGCTGCAGGTCCACGTCGGCCAGGAGCACCTGCTCGTTGTCGCTGTCGGCCTGGGCCAGGAATTCACCCTGTGGCCCACAGATAAAACTGTTTCCCCAGAATTGAATGCCGCTGTCGTCCGCCGGGCTTTGTTCAAAGCCGGTGCGGTTGGCGACCAGCACCGGTAAACCGTTGGCGACTGCATGGGCGCGCTGGATGGTGATCCAGGCGTCGAGCTGGCGTTTCTGCTCATCCTGTTCATCGGTGCGGTCCCAGCCGATGGCGGTGGGGTAGAGCAGCAGGTCGGCGCCGGCCAGTGCCATCAGGCGGGCGGCTTCCGGGTACCACTGGTCCCAGCACACCAGCAGGCCCAGTTTGCCCACGCTGGTTTCGATGGGGCTGAAGCCGCTGCGGCCATCGTTGAAGTCTGCATCGCCGGGGGTGAAATAGAATTTTTCGTAGAAACCCGGGTCGTCGGGGATATGCATCTTGCGGTAGATGCCGGCCAGGCTGCCGTCTTTTTCCAGCACCACGGCGGTGTTGTGGTACAGGCCGGTGGCGCGCTTTTCGAACAGGCTGCCGACGATCACGATACCCAGCTCTTTGGCCAGTGACCCCAGGGTTTCGGTGCTGGGGCCGGGGATGGGTTCGGCCAGATCAAAGACGCGGGTGTCTTCGGTCTGACAGAAATACAGGCTGCGGTGTAATTCCTGCAGTAGCACCAGCTCCGCGCCCTGGGCGGCGGCCTCGCGCACCTGCGACAGGGAATGATCCAGGTTGGCTTGCAGGTCGGCGGTGTTTGTTTGCTGGATAACGGCAACACGCATGGGCATTTTCCTTGTACTGGGCTGGCTGGGCTCAGTGTTGAATAGATAATTAAAGCGCGCCTTGCGGCAATTGCATGGTGACACAGTGCAGGCTGCCGTGCTGTTCGATCAGTACCCGGCAGTTGACGGCCACCACGCTGCGTGGTCCGGCGACGGATTGCAGGGCATCCAGTGCTTGTTGGTCCGTGTCGCAGCCATAAATCGGCACCAGAATTTTCTCGTTGGTGATCAGAAAGTTGGCGTAGGTGGCTGGCAGGCGTTCTCCCTCGCGGCAATACTGGGCAGACGGCAGTACCAGCGGAACCAGGGTCAAATCATGCTGATCCGCCAGGCTTTGCAGTTCCTGTTCCATGGCGGCGAGGGCGGGGTAGTGGCTGTCGCGGGTATCCTGGCATTGCACATAGGCCAGGGTTTTCTCGTCCACAAAGCGGGCGAGGGTGTCCACGTGGGCGTCGGTATCGTCGCCTTCCAGCTCGCCATGGTCCAGCCACCAGATGTCACTGACGCCCAGCTGCTGTTTCAGCTGTTCGGTCAGTTCCGCTTCTGAGAGGTCAGGGTTGCGATTGGGGTTGCGCAGGCAGTGGCGGGTGGTCAGCAGGTTGCCATGGCCATCGGTATCGATGGCGCCGCCTTCCAGTACCAGGGCGTGGGTTTCCAGGGGGAGCTGCCAGGGCAGTTGCTGGTTGAGGGCGTTGTCCTTGTCGGCGGCGAACTTGCCGCCCCAGCCGGTAAAGGTGTAGTCCAGCAGCTGTGTCTGCTCGCCGTTGCGAATGGCGATGGGGCCGAAATCCCGGGCCCAGGTGTCGTTGTAGTCGGCGATCACCACCTGCAGGCGCTGGGCGTCGATGCCCCGCGCAGCGACCTGAGCGTGAATATGTTCACGGATGTGGGCGTTACGGCACACCAGCAGCACATGCTCGTGATCAAGCAGGGCAGCGAGGATATCCAGATAACAGGTTTCGGCGTCGGCCAGGTGATCGGCCCAATCGGTGTGGGCGTCGGGCCAGGCGAGCAGGACCCCCCACTGGGGAGCCCATTCAGGAAGCAGTTGGCGCATAGCGAAGAGTGTCCGCAGGGTTGGCTATGCGCGCGAGTGTGCTACTGGCTGGCCCCCCAGTCAATATAGAAGCCGCCGTCATCGGCCGTGTCTTTTACGTCGTTCGCCGCGTCCTCTGCGGCCTGTTGGGTTTGTTCTGCCTGCTCGACGTGTTCTTCCACGTTTTGCTCGGCTTCAGCCTGGGCAGCCTGTGCTTTCTCGTTGGCGTCATCAACGGCGCTTTGCGCTTTGGCCTGGCTGTCTTCTACCGCTTGGTTGGCCGCTTCGCTGGCCTGGTCAACGGACTGCTGAGCTTCTTTCTCTACGCTGGCGGCTTTCTTCTTCGCCGCCTGTTCTGGTGTGTCTTCGCCGGCGATGATGATGCGGCCGGTGACCGGGTCAAAGCGGAATTCGCCTTCAGCACTGGTGTCAGCGGCAGGAGCTGTTGCTGATGAAGCCGGGGCGGGTGTCGGGGCCGTGGTTGACTCTGAAGTGGCTGGCGCTGTTGTCGCGGCGGCCGCAGGGGGGGCGGCTGGTTTCGGCTCAGCGCTGCTGGCCGTTGCAGCGTCGTTGCCGCTGTTGTCTTCGCTGACAAAGCGACCGGAAACCGGGTCAAACATCAGCTCGCCTTTGTCTTCACCATTATCCGCAGTGGCGGGCGCTGGCTCGCTGGATTGCGCTGCCGTTTTTTCCTGAAGGGGGGGCAGGGTATCGACCTGCTGGCCGGAGACCACATCCGGTGCCGCGCTCACGGGGCGATCAACCACGGTGTGCAAAGCGGTGTTGTTTTCGAAGTAAACGGTGAAACCGTTGTAGAACCAGCGGGTGATGGCGGGGCTGCCCACCGGGCCCTTGCTCTGGTTGGGGGCGCCGAATTCGGCCCGGACCTGGGATTGGGACATGCCGCGCTGGGGAACGTCGGCCGCCAGTGAGGCAGCGGGCATGGCCAGCGCTGCTGAGGCCAGCAACGTCATTATTCTTGTCTTCATTTCTTCCCCCGGCGAGATTGTATTTTCTTTCGATATTAGAAAGTTAGGTAGGCTTATTCAACCATTTTGCTAGCACAGGAACGCTGACGCCGATCACAAAGCGAACCCCTGGTGCATACGTGCCGGTTTCTGACCGTGATGGCCGTAGTATTTGCCCCGGGTTTCGGGTTAAATGCGCTGCATGTTTCGACCTCTATCCTTCTATGTGGGGCTGCGCTATACCGGCGCCCGTGCCCGCAACAGTTTTATTTCGGTGATTACACTGATTTCGGCATTGGGCCTGATGTTGGGCGTGGCGGTGCTGATCACGGTGCTATCTGTCATGAACGGCTTCGATCGTGAGCTGCAAACCCGCATTCTGGGCATGGTGACGCACCTGTCGGTGCATGGCCGTGAGCCCGTGCAGGATTGGCAGGCGCTGGCCAACCGGCTGGATCATCATGACCAGATTGAGGCAGCCGCACCTTTTGTACAGCTTGAAGGCATGCTGACCCATCGCGGTAATGTGGCCGGGGCGCTGATTAACGGCATTGAACCTGAAGCCGAGCGCAAAGTGTCCATCGTCGGGGATTTCATGCATCAGGGCGAGCTGGAAAGCCTTGCGCCAGGTGAGTTCGATGTGGTGCTGGGTTATGGCCTGGCGCGGCGTCTGGGCGCTGAACTGGGCGATAAAATCACCCTGGTGCTACCGGAAGCCACGATTTCACCTGCCGGGGTGATGCCCCGCTTCAAACGGTTTACGGTCACCGGGATTTTCCGGGTGCGGGCTGAGGTCGATTCGCTTTACGCCTATGTGAATGTCGCGGACGCCGCCAAACTGGCTCGCCAGGCGGGCACTGTGCAAGGGGTGCGATTGAAGCTGAACGATTTGTTCAGTGCCTCCAATCTCGGTTGGAAGTTGCAACAGGAGCTGGGACCGAATTACTACACCAGTGACTGGACCCGCAGCCACGGCAACCTGTTCCAGGCTATCAAGATGGAAAAGACCATGATGACGCTGTTGCTCAGCTTCATTGTGGCGGTGGCTGCTTTCAATATCATTTCCAGCCAGGTGATGCTGGTGACTGAAAAGCGCGGCAACATCGCAGTGTTGCGCACGCTGGGGGCGTCACCGGGCACGATCATGCGCATTTTCATGGTTCAGGGCACCCTGATCGGGGTGGCGGGCACCTTGCTGGGGACCGTGCTTGGGGTGCTGTTGGCCACCAATGTGAGCAATATTGCCGAGTGGGTAGAGCGAACGTTTAACACCCGTTTGTTTGATGCCTATTTTGTGAATTATCTGCCGTCCGAGTTGCAGTGGTCCGATGTGGGCACCATTGTGGGGATCGCGCTGTTCATTAGCTTCTCTGCCACCCTGTATCCTTCCTGGCGCGCTAGCCGGGTACAACCTGCGGAGGCGCTGCGTTATGAATGATTCGACGCCTGTCCTGCATGCGCAAACGTTGGTGAAAGCCTACGAAGAGGGCAATAACGAACTGGAAGTGCTCAAGGGTGTGGACCTGACTGTGTACAAGGGCGATATCCTGGCGATTATCGGTGCGTCCGGTTCGGGGAAATCGACCTTGCTGAATCTGCTCGGCGGGCTGGACCACGCTACCCGTGGCTCGGTTTCTATCGCTGGCACTTCGCTGACAGCACTGAATGATCGGGAAACCGGGCGGCTGCGCAACCGTTACCTGGGGTTCGTTTACCAGTTTCACCATCTGTTGCCGGAATTTACCGCGCTGGAAAATGTGGCCATGCCGCTGTTGATCCGTGGCGAAAAGCCGGCGGATTGTCAGGCCCGGGCCGCCGCGATTCTGGAGCGGGTGGGGCTTGAGCATCGTCTCAAGCACAAGCCTTCCGCGCTGAGTGGCGGCGAGCGTCAGCGGGTGGCCATTGCCCGTGCGCTGGTGACCGAGCCGGCACTGGTAATGGCGGATGAGCCCACCGGGAATCTGGATGAGCGCACTGCTGCACAAGTGCAGGCGCTAATGATCGAGTTGAATGAGAATCTGGGTACGGCGTTCATGATCGTGACCCATGACCGGGAGTTTGCCTCCCGCTGCCCGCAGCAATATGAGCTGCACGATGGGTTACTGCGGCGGCTTTGAGTCGTCGCGGGCCTCGTCAGCCTGGCGCTTTGCCTCTTCTTTGGCGTTTTCCTTTGCTTCCTGTCTGGCCTCCCGGCGTTCTGCCCGGGCGCGCCGGTGTGCGCGCAGGTTCCAGCTACGAATCACCGCCAGTCGCCAACTGACCTTGACTGCCAGGTAGGCCAGCCCGCCGAACAGAAATGCGCACAGCAACGAGCCCACCCACAGGGGAATCAACTGCTCCACAAACCAGGCCACGGTAATGCCTTCGCCGCTGTGGGGCGGCATGCCCAGCAACCAGGCACCGATGCGGTAGGTGAAATAGAAGATGGGGACATAGGTGACCGGGTTGGAAATCCAGACCAGCATCACCGACAGCGGCAGGTTGCAATGAAAGCGTACCGCCAGTAACGCGGCCAGCCCCATCTGCAGGGGTATGGGTAGCAAACCGGAGAAGATGCCGATAAAGGCGGCGCCCGCCAGTGAGCGGCGGTTGATATGCCAGAGATTGGGGTCCGACAACACCTCCCCGAGAAAGCTCAACGACTTGGTCTGCCGAATGCGTTCGGGTGTTGGCAGGTATTTGCGGAATATCCGTTTTGGCATGAACTCGCATCTACTGGCTGGGGTGGGGAGCGTCTGGCAGCCCCGGTACATTCTGGCGGGCGTTATCTCGCCGTCCACGAACGCACTCTATCAGTTCGTTGCTATGCCCGGTACGTTCGTGCCGGGATTAACCGCGAAAAAAGTGGGGCAAAAGGGCGTGTGTGCTCCCTTCCTGTTTCCCCGCGGGCGCTATTATGCCCGCATCGATAAAAAAGGCATACTCCTTCGCTGACGGCTTTCAGGATTGTTGGGTTCGTCAACAGAATCGCCATGTTGTGATGTCTGTGTAATCGTTTTCACGTCGTCGTTTCAGAAAATACCGCGGAGCAAGGATGCGTATGTGGTTGACGGCAGCGGCCATGGTGGCTGGCTGCTGGCTGGGGGTGTTATGGCCGTTGCTGGTGCTTTGTGCCGTGGCGGTGGTGGGAATGTGGCGTTACCGTTCCCGATGGCTCGTCTGGTTGGTGCTGGGCTACGGCTTCGGTGTGTGGCAACTGCACCAGGGGTTGGCGCAACGTCTGCCTGCAGAGCACGACCGGGCGGTGCTCAGCCTGCAGGGGCAGGTGCGGGATATTCCGGTTACCCGCCGTGAATTTCGTTTCGGCCGCTGGCAGGTTCGCCAGCAGATCCATCTGACGGTGTGGGGCAGTGAGGCATGGCCCGGCACGCACCGGGTGGTACTCAACAGCTATGCGCCTTCGGTATTGCTGAGTGCGGGGGACCGGGTGGCTCTGGATGCAGAGCTGAAGGTGCCGCGCGGCGTGTATAACCGCTTTGGTCCGGATCGTGCCCGCGCGGATCTTGCCGCCGGGGTGGATGCCCGTGGCAAGCTCGAGCGTGTTTCGGTAATCGCCAATCACGGCGGCGTGGATGCCTGGCGGGAGGCGCTGTCCTCTCAGGTGGCGGCGTCGGTATCTGGCTCTCCCTTTGGCAAAGCGGTATTACCGGCGTTGGTAGTTGGTGACCGTGCCGGGCTGTCGTCGTCTCTCTGGCGTACCTTTCAACTCACTGGCGGGGCTCACCTGCTGGCCATTTCCGGGCTGCATATTGCCATTGTGGCGGGCTGGTTCTGGTGGCTGGGCAGAGCGCTGCTTGCGCCAGTGCTGCAAGGCGTGGTTCCAGGGCTGCGACGATATTCGCTGCAGCAACTTGCCTGGTTGCCGGCGCTGCTCGGTGCCATGGGGTATGCGGCACTGGCAGGTTTCAGCTTGCCCACCATGCGTGCACTGGTAATGCTGATCGTAGTGGCAGTGGCCCAGTGGTGGAGAGTGCCGGTTTCGCTGTGGCGGGCGTTGGGCATGGCACTGTTGGTGGTGTTGTTGATCACGCCTCTGGCTGCGCTGTCAGCGAGCCTGTGGCTGTCTTTCGGTGCGGTCGCCTGTATCGCCATGCTGACCCGCAGCCATGCGCCCTGGCGGTTGATGTTGTTGCTGCCGGTGGTGATGGCCGTGGCGGGTGCGGTGCTGTTTCAGCAGTGGACACCCAGTGCCCCGCTGGCAAACCTGATTCTGGTTCCGCTCTACACCTTGTTGGTTATCCCTGCGGCATTGCTGGGGACGCTGCTCCAGCAGCCCTGGTTGTTGGGGGCTGCCGCCACCGGGGTGGAATTTTCCGTGTGGGTCATGATGTGGCTGGCGAATCTGGGCGTGCCGTCATGGCTCAGGCTGCCGTCCATGCCCGCAGGTATCGTCCTGATGATTGGGGTGATGTTGCTGCTGATGCCATTTTTGCCATTTCCTCGACGTTTGCTGCCGCTTTTCCTGCTGCCCTGGTTGACGCAGAAGCCGGCAACACTGGCGCCGGGGGAGTGGTCACTGACGGCTTTTGATGTGGGGCAGGGGCTGGCATTGGCAATACGTACCCGTGAGCACCTGCTGATTTATGATGCCGGGCCGTCCTGGCCCGGTGGCAGCATGGCGGCCCAGAGTATGAGGCCGTGGCTGTCGGTCACGGGGCAGCAGGTAGACCGCACGGTGATCAGCCATGGCGACAATGACCATGCCGGCGGGCTGACTGACTTGCCGGCACCAGGCCTGTTGCTCAGCGGCGAGCCGCACAGGGTGCCAGGCAGCCAATTATGCCAGGCCGGTGATCAGTGGCGCTGGGACGGCGTGATCTTCACGGTGCTGTGGCCCCGCGAGCCAGGGCCGGCCGGGAACGGCGCCAGCTGTGTGCTGCATGTTGATGGGCCATTTGGTTCCGCCCTGTTGCCTGGCGATATCGGCATCCAAGAGGAATACCGTTTGCTTGGGGCGTTGGCGCCCGTGGACCTGCTGGTGGTAGGCCATCATGGCAGCAAATCCAGTACCAGTGATGCCTTGCTGCGTCAGCTGCAGCCCGATGTTGCGCTGGTCAGCGCCGGCTACCGTAACCGGTTCCGCCACCCTCATCCGCAGGTGCTGCACAAGCTGGACAGCGCGGGCATCACAGTTCTGCGCACGGACCTGGATGGCATGATTGTGTTTCGACAGGGGGGCGTCGATAATGGCCGGCTTATAACAAAATGGCGGCAAACGGTTGCCCGGCCCTGGCATGGACCGGCCCGTTGGCGCTTTTGGTAACCCGATTTGTGAGCAAGGGGAGAAGTTAAGGTGCAGGATCTTGTGCAGTCCGGGGGCTGGATGATGCTCCCGATCTTGATCTGTTCGGTAGTGGCGCTGGCCATCGTGGTAGAACGTTTCTGGACCTTGCGGCCCAGCAAATTAGCGCCGGCGGATACGGTGCCCCAGGTGCAGACGCTGCTGAAACGCGGCTTGCTTAATGAAGGCAATCTGGTGAAGCTGCGCGACAGCTCGCCGTTGGGCCGTATTCTGGCGACCGGTCTGGCCAATGCTCGCCATGGTCGTGACATCATGAAAGAAAGCATTCAGGAGAGTGCCACTGGTGTGGTGCACGAACTAGAGAAATTTCTCAGCACCCTGGGTTCTATCGCGGCGATTACTCCGCTGTTGGGCTTGCTGGGCACGGTGGTCGGCATGATCGATGTGTTTGCAGCGATCATGATTCACGGCACCGGTGATGCGGCACAGCTGGCTGGTGGTATTTCCCAGGCACTGCTGACCACTGCAGCGGGGCTGGTGGTTGCCATTCCGGCAATCTTCTTTCACCGGTTCTTTGTACGCCGGGTAGAAGAAATTACCGTGGAATTGGAGCAAAGCGCCGTTCATGTGGTGGATCTGGTCCACGGTGATCGTGAGGCAGAACCGGGAGAGAAGGCGTGAAATTTCCCCGGCCCAGCCAGGAGGAAATCAGCGTTAACCTGACACCCTTGATTGATGTGGTGTTCCTGCTGCTGATTTTCTTCATGGTATCGACCACGTTTGATGACAAGACACAGTTGTCGATCACCTTGCCGGAAGCCGATGGCGCTCCGCAGGCCCAGGTGGATGATCAGGTTGAAGTGACGATTACCTCCACGGGCGATTACCTGGTGAACGGCGAGAAGCTGGCGGCCAGTGACAGCAATGCGCTACGCACTGCGTTGCTGCGTCTTGGGCAGGATAAAACGGATCAACCGTTGCAAATTTATGCGGACGCCAATGTGGCGTATCAGGCTGTCGTGCGTGTTTATGACGTGGCCGGGCAGCTGGGTTTTGTTAAGCTGTCGCTCACCACTCGCGAATCCCCTAACGAGGCACAATGAGTCAACCTCTTCCCCCCGAGGACGTGTGGCCTACCTATAAACGGCTGCTGAGTTACGTCCGCCCTTACTGGTTCATGCTGATTATCAGCGTTATTGGCTATGCCCTGTATGCCGGCACCCAGGCCGGGGCGGCACAGCTGGCCGGTTACTTGGGGGAAACCATCGTCAACCCGACCGATGCCCGCGTGCTAATCGTGTCGATCGCGCCATTGGTGTTGGTGATTTTTCAGGGCCTGGGCCAGTTCATGGGCAGTTATTCCATGAACTGGGTGGCCCAGCAGATTGTGTATGTGCTGCGTAATGATGTGTTCGGTCATGTGCTGAAATTGCCCCAGTCTGAATATCACCGCAATGCGTCCGGGCGCATCATGTCGAAGATTATCTTTGATGCGCAGCAGGTCACCAGTGCGGGTACCGATGCCATCATCGTGATTATCCGCGAAGGCCTCACTGTGGTGGGGCTGTTTGGTTTCCTGTTATGGCAGAACTGGAAACTGACGTTGATTCTGGTGGCCGTGGCTCCCCTGATTGGCCTGGTCATGAATATCACCAGCAAGCGATTCCGCAAGATCAGCCGTCGTATCCAGTCTTCCATGGCGAACATCACCCATTTTCTGGGTGAAGCTATTGAGGGCAGTGGCGAGGTGAAAATTTTTGGCGGCCAGAAACAGGAAGCGGACCGATTCCATAACGTCAGCCGCAGTTTCGCCAAGCAGAACGTGAAGCTCAATGCCAGCAAGATTGCCAGCACGGTCATCGTGCAGTTGTTTGTGGCGGTGGGCATTGGTGCCATTACCTATCTATATATTCACTTGATGGGTGAAGACCTGACAGTGGGGGGCTTTCTCTCCTACATTGCCGCCGCTGGCATGATCCAGAAACCGCTCAAGCAACTCACGGATGTGAACGTGAAAGTGCAGCGGGGCGTAACGGGTGCGGCCAGCCTGTTTGAACTGCTGGACACGGAGCAGGAAGTGGATACCGGTAGCTATGCGGTGGCCACCAAGGCCGATGGCAACATCGACTTTGAGGGTGTGACCTTTGGTTATGACCCGGCGTCACCGGTGGTGCGGAATCTCAACTTTTCCATCAAGGCCGGCGAGACGGTGGCACTGGTGGGGCGTTCTGGTGCGGGGAAAAGTACCATCAGTGCCATGCTGCCGCGTTTTTTCGATCCGGATCAGGGACGAATTCTTCTCGATGGCGTCCCCTTGCCGGAGTACCAGCTCGGTGAGCTGAGGAACCAGATCGCCATGGTTAGCCAGCGGGTGGTGCTGTTTAACGACAGCGTGCGAAACAATATTGCCTACGGTGAGCTGCGCAGCGCGGATGACGCCACCATCATAAAAGCGGCACAGGACGCCCACGCCTGGCGCTTTATCGAGCAGCTTGAGCATGGTCTGGATACCTTGCTGGGCCAGGATGGTGTGCAATTGTCCGGTGGCCAGCGGCAGCGGATCGCCATTGCCCGGGCGCTGCTCAAGGATGCGCCGATCTTGATTCTTGATGAAGCGACCAGTGCACTGGATAGCGAATCTGAGCACCACATCCAGCAGGCCCTGGAGCAGGTGATGGAAGGGCGAACTACCCTGGTCATTGCCCATCGCTTGTCTACCATCGAAAAAGCGGATCGTATTATGGTGCTGGATCAGGGCCAGTTGATCGAGCAGGGCTCGCACCAGGAATTGCTGGAAAAAAACGGGCTTTATACGCAGATGTACCGGATGAATTTTGCCGAGGAGTAAGCGGGCGACATGGGGTCACTGAGCGAATGGATTCAACAGGGTTGGTATAAGGGCAGTCCCTGGCTGGTTCCGCTGCGGCCTCTGTCTACGCTGGTTTCTTTTGAGGCGCGGCGGCGTCTGCAACAATTCAGGAAGCAACGCCCAAGCCCTCCCGTTCCGGTGTTGGTGGTGGGCAATATCACTGTCGGTGGTACAGGCAAAACCCCATTGGTGATTGCGTTGGTGGAAGCGGCGCGCTCGCGAGGTTTGAAAGTGGCGGTGGTATCCCGTGGCTTTGGCGGTAAAACCGAACAGTATCCCCAGCATGTGTCCGCTAGCAGTGATGCGCTGGAAGTAGGGGATGAGCCAGTGTTGATTGCTCGCCGCACCGGGGCGCCGGTGGTGCTGGATCCGGATCGGCGCAATGCCCTGGACGTGGCGATTCGCGAGTACGCCCCGGACCTGGTGATCAGCGATGATGGCTTGCAGCATTATGCGCTGCCGCGCAGCGCCGAAGTGGTGGTGGTGGATGGT
>NZ_LWEZ01001868.1:0-673 GCF_001634945.1 Alcanivorax sp. HI0044 | reverse complement strand
GGGTGACCACCGGGATCTCTGCCGCTGACCGTGCGCGCACCGTGCAGGCCGCCGTGGCCCGCAATGCCCGCGCCTATGACATTGTCCAGCCGGGGCATATCTTCCCGCTGATGGCCGAGCCGGGTGGCGTGCTGCGCCGTGCCGGTCACACCGAAGCGTCCTGTGATCTGGCGGCGCTGGCCGGTTGCGAGCCGTCCGGGGTGATCTGCGAAGTCATGAATGAAGATGGTTCCATGGCACGCCGGGAAGACCTGGAAGTGTTCGCTGCAGAGCATGACTTGAAGATCGGCACCATCGCCGACCTGATCCAGTATCGCGCCCTGAACGAGCAGACCATCGAGCAGGTGTCCGACCACGAGCTGGATACCTGGTACGGCGATTTTCGCCTGGTGGCGTTCCGCGACACCGTGGACGGGCTGACCCATGTGGCGCTGGTGAAAGGCGAGATCAGTGAAGACGAAGAGGTCACGGTACGGGTGCATCAGGTGGACCCGCTGCGTGATCTGATGAGCGCCAAGATGAATGGCCGCACCGGCTGGAACATGCACCGGGTGCTGGAAACCGTTTCCCAGTCGGATGCCGGGGTGGTGATTATTCTGGGGCAGGATTACGCCTCCAACGATATCGTCGAACGCCTGGATGCCTTCTTCGGCGGCACCGCTGGCAAGCCCAA
>NZ_LWEZ01001867.1:0-782 GCF_001634945.1 Alcanivorax sp. HI0044 | reverse complement strand
TCATTCATTGAGCAGGTTCTTCCGTGTCAGGTAGCTGATCACCTGCTGGTACCACAGGGGCACCAGCCGGTAGCGGCCGTCATCGCTCTTGTGCAAAAAGCCCGCATCAAAACCGCCCTTCAGGGCATAACGCACCACGTTTTCCGACAGGTGTGTCACGGCGCTGATTTCGTGGCTGGTCAGGTTTTCGTGGGTGGCAATGGCGGCATAAACAAACAGGGAGTTGTCGCCCATGCCATCGAGAATGCTGGCCGAGGGGGCGTTGGGCAAGCCAACAGTGACCTGTCGACCTTTCACTTTCACCGAGGTTAAAAACAACCGTAGCGCGACCATGGGGTTGCCCCGGCTGGCATCCCAAAGCAGGCTGAAATAACGCTGCTCCGCATTGCGCAGGTTGCCGGCTTCCGGTCCCCGGGAAGAGAGCAAGACTTCGTCGTAACGTAGCTGGAAGCCACTCAGGTGGTTGCGGCTGAGAATCAGCGAACGGATATCGGTCTGTCCCCAGCGTTTTACCCGGATCACATTACGGAACTGGTATTCGCGGCCGAATACGTTGCACAGGTAAGCCCAGCTCTGGTTATTGATCAGCAACAGCCAGAACACGTTGTCCACCCGTGCGTTGACCAGATTCAGCACGGTGCGCCAGCCTTCCAGCCCGCCCAACTGCGCCAGGAAGAAATTCTGCGCTTCATCCAGTACCACCAGCGTGGGTTGGCGGTGTTCATCTTCCTTGACCAGTGCGGCAGGCCCGTCGTTGACCAGATCCGTACCCAGGGCATCGC
>NZ_LWEZ01001866.1:0-735 GCF_001634945.1 Alcanivorax sp. HI0044 | reverse complement strand
TACCGGGGCCTTCATCAGCGTACTCATCAGTGAGTCTTGCCAATAGAAAAACCATTGATGATCAGCGGGGAAAATCCATAGATGAAACTGATAAAAAACCTGGGTCGGGCCGGCAATCAGGAACCACGCTAACACAGCCCCCACAGTGAAAACAGTAATGCCAAGCCGCCAGCGCATGGGTGGTGCTTTAAGCCAGACGCAAAGCCAGGCGAGCGGCAACCACAAGGCCAACAACACCCAGAAGAGCACACGCCCCAGATCAATAAAATCGGCCACGTCCTGAAGGTGCTGCACTTCAGCATTGTGCAGTAACGGGCGTGGATTCTTCCCCGGTGGCTGGTAATAAATATCAGCCAATCCCGCCCCGCTGTTATGCACGGCATCACGAATTTGCTCAAATGCCTGCCAGTGTTGCTCGGGGGGCAATTGTTCAAACCCGGATTTAAAGCGATTCTGAGGGCCATAAATTTGTATATGTTGGCCAATATCCAGTTGTTGATACCAGAAGCGGTAGCCATAGTTCGACTGGCTATACAATGCCCAACACAGCGTCACAGCCAAAGAAACAACAATGACAACATAAAAGAACCACACTAAAGTGGCCGCGACCTGGCTTGGTTGAGCCGTTTTTTTCATAACACCCTCACAGTAATAACAGAATAATAAACAGAGGACGTAGCCACATGCGACCGCTCTTCATGTCGATAGCCCTGCTGACGGGCTTTTTTGTGTTAT
>NZ_LWEZ01001865.1:0-642 GCF_001634945.1 Alcanivorax sp. HI0044 | reverse complement strand
GGCAGCAGTAGAAGTGTCAGGGGCAGGCTGGCGATAGCCGCGCGTAAAAACGGTGCCGTCATCATGTCAGTCTTTTTATTATTGGCGTTATTGGGCTCAAATGGTGCGCCAACTGGCGAATGAGAGAAGGAACTGGGTCACACGGCAGTGTACAAAGTCGTCAGGGGCTTGCCGGACAGCCAATGGGCCCCGCTTCACGAGTGTGGCGAAGCGGGGCCGTGAGGCTGGGGATCAGAAGCCTCGATAGCTGGTTGCGACGATGACAACCGCAGCAATAACCACCAGGATGCCCACGATGAACATCACCGTGGCCAGAATGCCCAGCACCTTGCCCGCCAGCGTCATGCCTTCACCGCTGTTATCCATATTGCCCTGGCGCATGGCCGCCAAATCCTTGTTGCCCAGGATCCAGGCGACAATGCCGACCGGGGCAAATAGCAGTACCCCCAACAGGCCAAGTGTCAGTACCAGGCCGCCACGGTGCGGCGCTGCGTTTGTGTTGATCGCGGTGTTTTGCGGGGCGTTTGTCACAGGTTGATGGCGACCGGTAAAGGCGGCACCCAGCATCAATGCGCTGATGATCAGATACAGCCCGTTGTAGATGCCGCTGGAAATCAGACCGAAGAGATCGCCAGATATCCT
>NZ_LWEZ01001864.1:0-663 GCF_001634945.1 Alcanivorax sp. HI0044 | reverse complement strand
ACCAGATCAACCACGGAAAGGCGAAACATGACGATGAAATCATCGCCGCAACGCTTGCGCACTTCGCGAACGATTTCCACCGGGAAGCGACGGCGGTTTTCGGCACTGCCACCGTATTTGTCTTTACGCTTGTTGGTTCGCGACGCGGTGAACTGGTTGATCAGGTAGCCCTCGGACCCCATGATCTCCACACCGTCGTAGCCGGCTTTCTTGGCCAGCCATGCCGTGTGGGCAAAATCCTTCACCGTCTGCTCCACTTCCTTGGTGGACATGGCCTTGGGCTTGAAGGGGTTGATCGGGCTCTTGATCGCAGAAGCCGAACGGGAGAAGGGGTGATAGCTGTAACGCCCGGCATGGAGGATCTGCAGAGCAATCTTGCCGCCTTCCTGGTGCACCGCATCGGTCACCTTGCGGTGGTTACGCACATCCAGGCGGCTGTTAAACAGGCCGGCAAAGGGATAGAACCAGGCCTTCTTGTTGGGGTTGAAGCCACCGGTTACGATCAAGCCAACACCACCGCGGGCCCGCTCGGCAAAGTAGGCCGCCAGCTTGGGGAACTGCCAGAAGCGGTCTTCCAGACCGGTATGCATGGACCCCATAATCACCCGGTTCTTGATCTGGGTATGCCCCAGATCCAGCGGAGAAAGCAGGTTGGAATAGCGG
>NZ_LWEZ01001863.1:0-1088 GCF_001634945.1 Alcanivorax sp. HI0044 | reverse complement strand
AGAAAGCCATTCCATGGATATCGCCGTGGAAGACGAATCCGCACTGGCCCAGGCTATCGGCCGCAGCGGGCAGAACATTCGCCTGGCCTCCGAGCTGACCGGCTGGGAACTCAACGTCATGACTATTGATGACGCTGAGACCAAACAGGAAGAAGAAGCGGAACAGGCCTTGCAGACGTTCATCAATGAGTTGGACGTTGACGAAGATGTGGCCGGTGTACTGGTTGATGAAGGTTTCTCTACCCTCGAAGAAGTGGCCTATGTGCCTGAGGAAGAGATGCTGGCAATTGATGGTTTTGATGAAGAGATCGTGGAGCTGTTGCGCCAGCGCGCCAAAGACGCGCTGTTGACCAAGGCCCTGGTGTCTGAAGAGAAGTTTGAACAGGCCGAGCCTGCGGAAGACCTTCTGAACATGGAAGGTATGGACCGTGAGTTGGCCGTTGAATTGGCTTCCCGTGGCATTGTCACGATGGAAGACCTCGCCGAACAGGCGGTGGATGACCTGCTGGAAATTGAAGGCCTGAGCGAAGAACGTGCAGCCGAGTTGATCATGACTGCACGGGCTCCCTGGTTTGAAGGCGAAGACGAAGCCGGGGCATAACCGCCCCTTTTCAGGCTGATCAAGCAGGCACCATCAGAGACGGACAGGAGAGTGTTGCTGACATGGCAGAAACGACCGTAAAGAAACTGGCCGACATCGTAGGGACGCCCGTCGAGAAGCTGCTCACGCAGATGAAAGACGCAGGGTTGCCCCATGGCGATGCCAGCGAAGTGGTCTCCGATGAACAGAAGCAGCAGCTACTGGCGCATCTGCGCAAGTCTCATGGTGCCCAGGACGAAAGCAGTGGAAAGAAAATTACGCTGAAGCGTAAATCCACCAGCACCATCAAGACCACCGGCGCTGCCGGCAAGTCCAAGACCGTGAACGTGGAGGTGCGCAAGAAACGCACCTACGTGAAACGTGATGTACTGGAAGCGGAAGAG
The DNA here is from genome assembly GCF_001634945.1 of Alcanivorax sp. HI0044. Taxonomy (NCBI): domain Bacteria; kingdom Pseudomonadati; phylum Pseudomonadota; class Gammaproteobacteria; order Oceanospirillales; family Alcanivoracaceae; genus Alcanivorax; species Alcanivorax sp. HI0044. Next base: position 104 of record NZ_LWEZ01001863.1, on the reverse strand, counting down.
CGTGAAGAAGCAGAACGCCTGGCGGCTGAAGAAGCTGCACGTGCTGCGGAAGAAGAGAAACGCGCGGCAGAAGAAGCCGCCAAACGTGCTGCGGATGATGAAGC
>NZ_LWEZ01001862.1:0-1300 GCF_001634945.1 Alcanivorax sp. HI0044 | reverse complement strand
GGCCGTTACGACCACACCCATGTGGCGGCCACCGCAGAGAAAAGTGGCGATGGCTACAGCCTGACGGGCAACAAGGCCGTGGTACTTCATGGCGACAGCGCCGACCAGCTGGTGGTGATTGCCCGTACCGGTGGTAATGGCACGGACCGTGATGGTTTGTCCGCGTTTATCGTCGATGCCAACGCCGACGGTGTCAGCCGTCGCGGTTACGAAACCATTGATGGGCTGCGTGCGGCAGAAATCACTTTCAACGGTGCGGCGGCGGAATTGCTGGGCGAAGAAGGCAAGGCCATCGATGCGCTGGAAGCCTCCCTGGCGCTGGGCATTGTGGCCCTGTGCGCAGAAGCTACCGGTGCCATGGAAGTGGCCTGTGATCAGACCCTGGATTACATCAAGGAGCGTCAGCAATTTGGTGTGGCCATTGGCAAGTTCCAGGCGCTGCAACATCGCATGGTGGAAATGCGTATGGAGCTGGAAAAAGCCCGCTCCATGACCATTTTTGCAGCCTGCTCTCTGGACGCTCCTGCTCAGGTCTGTGCCAAGCGTGTGGCTGCCGCCAAGGCGATTATCGGCAAGTCCGGTCGCAAGGTAGCGGAAGAAGCCATCCAGTTGCATGGCGGCATGGGCATGATGGAAGAAACTGCCGTGGCCCATTACGCCAAGCGGATTGTGCTCATTGATCACCAGCTGGGTGATCTGGGTTATCACATGCAGCAGCTGGAAAGCTTGCTGGATGTGGATGACGATGCAGCATAAGTAGATGAAAAAGGGCGGCTTCGGTCGCCCTTTTTTGTTGTCTGTGGCGGTCGCTAACGACACAGGGGCGGCCTGAAACGACAATCCACGCAATGCGCTATTTGAAGCGGGCCAGCCTTCCCCCAGTGTGTGGACTGACTTTTACTGTTTTGCGTTTTACGGGAGAGAAAGCATGAGTGTGAATCGCCAGATTATTTTATCCGAGTACCCCAAGGGGATGCCCCAGCCTGAACATCTGCCTTTGAAGGAAGGCGCGATGCCGTCGCCGAAAGAGGGCCAGGTCCTGATCAAGACCATCTACCTGTCACTGGACCCCTACATGCGTGGGCGCATGAGCCCGGCCAAGTCCTATGCGGCCAGCGTGGAGCTGGGTGATGTGATGCAGGGCGGTACCGTCGGCCAGGTTGTGGAATCGCGCCTGGAAGGTTATGAAGCCGGTGACTATGTGCTGGGCTTCGGTGGCTGGCAGGAATACTCCGTGCAGGGCAAAGAGATGCTGCGCAAGCTGGACCCGAAACAGGTACCGATCAGCACGGCGCTGGGC
>NZ_LWEZ01001861.1:0-682 GCF_001634945.1 Alcanivorax sp. HI0044 | reverse complement strand
CGGCGTCGTTGTCGGTGGCCTGATTGGCGCCATCATGGCCAAGAAGGTTCAGATGACCTCCATGCCGCAGATGATTGCGCTGCTCAACGGTTTTGGTGGCGGTGCCTCCTTTGCTGTTGCCTCAGCGGAATTCTTCCGTGGTTCCGCCAACGATACGGTATCCATCATCGCCACCGGCGCGGCCGTATTGATTGGTGCTGTTACCCTGACCGGTTCTCTTGTGGCGTTTGCCAAGCTGCAGGAGCTCATCGACGGCAAGCCCATGGGCTTCCCCGGCATGAAACTGGTTAACGCCATCCTGTTTATCGGTTCTCTCGTCGGTATCGGTTACCTGGTGGTTAACCCGGGTAACGAAATGGTGTTCTGGAGCCTGGTGGCAGCAGCCATGGTGCTGGGCCTGTTCCTGGTGCTGCCGATTGGCGGTGCAGACATGCCTGTTGTGATCGCCCTGCTGAACTCCTACTCCGGTGTGGCAGCCTCTGCGGCCGGTTTCGTCATGGGCAACAGCGCCCTGATCATTACCGGTTCCCTGGTAGGCGCATCCGGCCTGATCCTGACCAGCATCATGTGTAAAGCCATGAATCGCTCTCTCACCAATGTGCTCTTTGGTGTAATGGCGGAAGCAGGCGACGCCGTGGACGAAGACGAAGTCTACGCCGGCAAGGTGAAATCCACCTCCGCA
>NZ_LWEZ01001860.1:0-991 GCF_001634945.1 Alcanivorax sp. HI0044 | reverse complement strand
GGTATTGTGCTCGGTAGCGATGGCGGTATGTTGAGCAAGTTGCTGCCAGTGTATCGGCTTGGGCTTGGCGCCATGCTTGGTGATGGCAACCAGTGGCTGAGCTGGGTGCACATTGACGACATGGTGGCGGTGCTGGTTCGGGCGTTGGAAACCCCAGGGGTAGATGGTGTTTTCAATGCTTGCGCACCGGCCCCGGTAACCCAGCGAGAGTTTCACCACACCCTTGCCCGACAAGTGAAACGCCCGGCGCTGCTGCGCGTGCCATCCACCGCACTCAAAGTGGGCTTGGGAGAGCAATCCTCCATGCTGATTGGCGGCCAGCGGGTTTACCCCCGGCGCCTGGAGCAGCAGGGCTTCATTTTCCGTTTCCCGGATCTGGATTCTGCCCTGTCTCACCTGACCAGTCGTTAAGCTGGCCCAGCCTGTCCAATGGTGATTTGTGCAGCGCCAGGGTGGATGCCGGGTGGCTGGCGTTGTTTCTGAAGCCTTCCTGGGGCGAATGCCGGGGATGGACTGGAGATCCTCCGTATAAAGAGAAGAAAAAGCCCCCACATTCCAGATTTTGAACAAAGGTATCTGGCGTTGTGCATTCGGCGTTCGGCGATTTGCCAGGGTTGAATAGTGAGGCGGGCCTTGAGGTCCGCTTATCACTCAATTCAGTGACGCACCTTGAAAACCCCCGGTTTGCCCATATCTGTTTCTCAACATTACCCGCAGGTTCAGGAGCCAATCGTGTCAGCAGAAAAACAGACCCATGGATTTCAGGCAGAAGTATCCCGTCTTCTTCACTTGATGATTCATTCTCTCTACAGCAACCGGGAAATCTTTTTGCGGGAGCTGATTTCCAATGCGTCGGATGCGTGCGACAAGTTACGTTTCCAGGCGCTGGATAATCCTGCGTTGCTGGAGCAAGGTGGTGAACCCCGCATTACCCTGCAAGTGGACAAGGACGCGGGCACGTTGACCATTACCGACAACGGCATTGGCATGG
>NZ_LWEZ01001859.1:0-1429 GCF_001634945.1 Alcanivorax sp. HI0044 | reverse complement strand
CTCAAGCGACAATATTTCGAGCCGCATTGGTCGAAAAAGCGCGGCTGCGCCATGGCAAAGGAACAGGTCAATCTGTTCGGCCTGATTCTGGCCAGCGGCAGGCCGGTTAACTATGGACCCATTCACCCGCAAGAAGCCCGTGAGTTGATGATCCGTGAAGGCCTGGTCATGGGGCAGCTGACCCGGGAGCCGCCGTTTGTGAAAACCAATCGCAAGCGCTTTGAAGCACTGGAAGAGATGGAGCACAAACTGCGCCGTCGGGACATTTTGGTGGATGAAGAAGCGCGGGTGGCTTTCTACGACGCACGCCTGCCCGGTGACCTTCACACTGTCGCCGGGCTGATGAACTGGTACAGCAAACACGCCAGTGAGGAACAAAAAAATGCGTTGCTCATGGATGAGAGTTTTTTGCTTTCGCGAAGCCCGAATCTGGGCAATGACCAGTTTCCCGATCAGCTTAAACTTGATGGCCTTCGCCTTCCGCTGGAATACAGCTTCGATCCTACCGGGGAGCGTGACGGGGTCACCCTGATCGTGCCGCTGGCCGTGCTGAACCAGGTGTCCGAGGCGCGACTGGACTGGCTGGTGCCCGGTTTGCTCCGTGAAAAGCTGGAAGCGTTGATTCGGGCCTTGCCCAAGGCCCGCCGCCGCCATTTTGTTCCGGTGCCGGATTATGTCAGCGCCCTGATGGAAACCCTGACGCCGGATGAGCCGTTGCTGCCGGCCATGACCCGAGAACTGCAGCGCATGACCGGCCTTCGTATCGAGCTGGAGGAGTGGCAGGCGGCCACCTTGCCGGACCATCTGCGCATGTTTATTCAGGTGGTGGATCGCGTCGACGGCAAACGCAAGGTCCACGCCCAGGGGCGCAGCCTGGATGATGTAAAAGACCGGCTCGCTGGCGTCACCCGGGACTTGCCCAAACCTGTCGAAGCCGCGCCGGCATTGCGTGGTCAGGAGTGGCTGTTTGGTGAGCTGCCGGAAACCGAGGATCAGGATTTGGGAGGCATGACCGTACGTCGTTTTCCGGCCCTGGTGGATGTTGGCAGCGAGGTAGAGCTGCAGTATCGGGACGATGACGTCGAGGCCGCCTGGGCACACCGATGGGGCACGGCCCGCTTGTTGAGCTTCAAACTGTCGGTGCAGCTACGGGATCTGCGCAAGCAGGCCTCGCAAATGGCGGGTTTCCAGAAACTGAAAAGCGAGAAAGGCGCCATGGCCCGTAATGCGCTGGATCACGCCTTGCTGCGGTTATTGGCCGAACATTTCCGTCTGGATGAGCCGGTGCGTAACGAGGCGGCGTTTCGGGACCGACTCAATGCCCACCGTGGCGATTTTGTGCCCTGGGCACAGCAGCAATTGGCCACGCTGGGGACGCTGTTCGCGCACTACCGGCAGTTGATGGGGGCGCTGGAAAAGAACTTCCCGC
>NZ_LWEZ01001858.1:0-5188 GCF_001634945.1 Alcanivorax sp. HI0044 | reverse complement strand
GCCATTGGCACCACCGTTGCGCCCAGCTCTTCAAACACATCCGGCGCGATGTGGTAGGCCGCACCATTGGCCGTATCAACCACAATTTTCATGCCGCTGAGATCCAGCCCCGGCACAGTGCTTTTGCAAAACTCGATGTAGCGGCCACGGGCGTCATCAATGCGGCGCACCTTGCCGATCTGGTCCGTGGACACCACGGAAATTTCTTCGTCCAGCAGACGCTCAATTTCCAGTTCGATCTCGTCATTGAGCTTGCGGCCATCTGCGCCGAAAAACTTGATACCGTTATCCGTATAGGGGTTATGGGATGCGGAAATAACGATGCCCGCCTGGGCCGACAAGGTACGGGTCAGATAGGCAATCCCCGGCGTGGGTAACGGCCCCAGCAGGCGCACATCCACCCCGGCAGCGGAAATCCCTGCCTCCAGGGCCGATTCGAACATGTAGCCGGAAATACGGGTATCCTTGCCGATCAAAATCTTGCTGCCGCCCCGTGCGGCCAGCACCTTGCCTGCCGCCCAACCCAACTTGAGCACAAAATCCGGTGTGATAGGAAACTCCCCCACCGTGCCGCGCACCCCATCAGTGCCGAAATATTTGCGCGTCATGACAACTCCTTTTGTGATTCTCTGACCGCATGGGCAAAACGCACCACATCCACGGTTTCTTTGACATCGTGGGCACGCACGATCATCGCGCCGCGCTCCACACACATAACGGCCGCCGCCAGACTGCCAGACAACCGTTCACTCACATCACGGCCAAGCACTTTACCGAACAGGGACTTACGCGATACACCAATCAAGACCGGCAACGCCAACGCCTGCAACTCAGTCATTTCCTGCATAAGCTGCAAATTATGCGACACGGTTTTCGCGAAGCCGAACCCCGGATCCACCAACAAACGCTCGCGGGTCATACCTGCCCGTTCGCAGGCCGCGATCCGCTCACGCAGAAACGCCATCACCTCGGCGGTCACATCATCGTAATGGGGGTTATCCTGCATGCTGCCGGGCTCTCCCTGCATATGCATCAGGCAGACCGGGAGCTGACTGGCTGCCGCCGCCTGCATGGCACCGGGGCGGCGCAAGGAACGCACGTCATTGATGAGGCCGGCGCCGACCTCTGCACTGTCACGGATCACCGCCGCCGTACTGGTATCCACGGACACCAACGCATCGAGCTCATTGCTTAACGCCTCGACAATGGGAACCACCCGATCCAGCTCTTCCTGTTCAGACACCGCCGCCGCCCCCGGACGAGTGGACTCGCCACCCACATCGAGAATCGCGGCGCCGTCACGCAACATCTGCTCCGCCTGGCGCAGCGCCGCATCACGCTCGGTGTAACGACCACCGTCGGAAAAGGAGTCGGGGGTCACATTGAGGATCCCCATAACGACAGGCGCGGACAGGTCTAGTGTCCGCGCCCCACAGCTAAGCGTTGTTGGATGCATCATGAATCAGTGCGTGTTGGCAGGCCCACCAATGGGGTCGTCACCGGACGGCTGATCACCATCGCCGGAGGCGGCGGCACCGTTACCCGGACCCTGATCACGCCAGTCTTTTGGTGGGCGAGGCTTATGGCCGCCCATGATGTCATCGATCTGCGCCGCATCAATGGTTTCGTACTGCATCAACGCATCCGCCATCAGGTCCAGCTTGTCGCGGTTGTCTTCCAGGATCTGCTTGGCGCGCCCGTAACAGCCATCGATGATGGCCCGCACTTCACGGTCGATTTCTTCTGCAGTCTGCTCGGACATATGCTTGCGCTGCCCCACCTGCTTGCCAAGGAAGACTTCGCCCTCTTCTTCCTCATAAGCCAGCGGACCCATTTTCTCGCTCAGACCCCACTTGGTGACCATGGCACGGGCCAGCTTGGTAGCACGTTCGATATCGTTGGACGCCCCGGTGGTTACACCGTCAAAGCCCAGGGTCATTTCTTCCGCGATACGACCACCAAACAGGGAGCAGATCGAGGATTCCAGACCACGCTTGGACTGGGAGTACTTGTCTTCTTCCGGCAAGTACATGGTGACACCCAACGCTCGACCGCGGGGAATAATGCTCACCTTGTAAACCGGATCATGCTCTGGCACCAAACGCCCCACAATAGCGTGGCCCGCTTCGTGGAAGGCGGTGTTCAGCTTTTCTTTTTCGTTCATCACCATGGAGCGACGCTCGGCGCCCATCAGGATCTTGTCCTTGGCTTTCTCAAACTCTTCCATGGACACCATTCGCTTGTTGGCGCGAGCGGCGAACAATGCAGCTTCGTTGACCAGATTGGCCAGGTCCGCACCGGAGAACCCGGGCGTACCCCGCGCAATCAACGCTGGCTCCACATCATCCGAAATCGGCACCTGACGCATGTGCACCTTGAGCACATGCTCACGGCCACGGATATCCGGCAGCGGCACCGTCACCTGGCGATCAAAACGGCCAGGGCGCAGCAACGCCGGGTCCAGCACGTCCGGGCGGTTGGTGGCGGCAATCACGATAATGCCTTCGTTGCCATCAAAACCGTCCATTTCCACCAGCAGCTGGTTCAGGGTCTGTTCACGCTCATCGTGACCGCCACCGACGCCGGCCCCACGGGAGCGGCCCACCGCATCGATTTCGTCGATGAAGATGATGCAAGGGGAATGCTTTTTGGCCTGCTCAAACATGTCACGGACACGGCTGGCGCCGACACCCACAAACATTTCCACAAAGTCCGAACCGGAAATGCTGAAGAACGGCACCTTGGCCTCGCCTGCAATGGCCTTGGCCAGCAGGGTCTTACCGGTACCCGGCGAGCCCACCATCAGCACACCGCGGGGAATCTTGCCGCCCAGGCGCTGGAATTTAGCCGGATCACGCAGAAACTCCACCAGTTCCTGCACTTCTTCCTTGGCTTCTTCCACGCCCGCCACATCGGCAAAGGTGGTCTTGATCTGGTCTTCGCCCAGTAACTTGGCCTTGGACTTGCCGAATGTCATCGGCCCGCCGCCGCCACGGCCGCCGCCCTGCATCTGGCGCATAAAGAAGATAAAGATGGCCAGAATCAGCAGAATGGGCAGTACGGACAGGAACAGCTGGGTCAGAAAGCCCTGACGCTGGGGCTCCAGGCCCACCACGTTTACATCATTCTGGATCAGCGTGGGCATCAGATTGGTGTCCAGCGTCGGCGGTTTCACCGTGCGGAACTGGCCACCATCCGTGTAGGTCCCGGTAATCGTACTTTCGCCGATTTTCGCTTCCTGCACTTTGCCGTCTTCTACCCGCGAAATGAAGGTGGAATAGGGCACATCTGTGGTTGCAGGCTGCGTACTGAGACTGGATGCCACCACGTACAAGACGCCGGCAATCACCAGCCACAGCACAATATTCTTGGTCATGTCGTTCAAGGGAGACCTCGATTAATCCGGGCGCTCGCGCGCACACTAACGAACTTAGAACCTGCCTGGAGCCTATACGCAGGCTCTTACACCTTACACCATTTGCCAGAAGCAACGTAATGCCGGTTCGGACAGGAATATAGCCATTTTACGGCTTTCACCGCCTATTTCAGGCCAAAACCCAACTGATAGACCTCTGTGGAGCGAGCCCGGCTTGCCGCCGGTTTGCGGCTGACGACGCGCTTGAAACGGCTTTGCAGCGCTTTGCGGTAGTCTTCAAACCCCTCACCCTGGAATACCTTGACCAGAAACAGGCCATCCGGTTCCAGCACCCGCTCAGCCATATCCAGCGCCAACTCTGCCAGATACATGGCCCGCGGCTGATCTACAGCACTATTACCACTCATATTGGGGGCCATGTCGGACATTACAAGGTCTGCCCGCTGATCCCCCAGCGCCGCAAGGATTTGCTCATAGATCGCATCCTCACGAAAGTCCCCCTCAATGAAGGTCACATCCGGCAGGGCATCCATGGCGAGAATATCACTGGCAATCACCGTCCCCTTGCCGCCGATCAGCTGGCCCGCCACCTGGCTCCACCCCCCCGGCGCAGCGCCAAGATCCAGCACCGTCATTCCCGGCCGGAACAAACGGTCTTTCTCGTGCATTTCCAGCAGCTTGAAACTGGCCCGGGAGCGATACCCCTGCTCCTGGGCCCTGGCCACCCACGGGTCGTTGAAATGTTCTTTCAACCAAGCCTTGCTGGTCTTGGAACGGCTGGACTTCGCCATGGCCCCTCTCTCCTGAATTCTCTGTACTCGCAAGCCCTCATGACTAACCCACATGACGGCTGCTTTTCGGCCGGGTAATACGTAGAATACGCGCACAGCAACCCTTTCTGGAGCTACACCGTGCCGCTATCTACCCAGGACATCAAACGGTTACGCCGTATTGGTCACCACCTGAAACCCGTTCTGATCTTTGGCGACAAGGGACTCAGCGACAACTTCGTGGAAGAACTCAACCTGCGCCTGGAAGATCACGAGCTCATCAAAGTGAAAGTCAACGCAGAAACCCGCGACGACCGCGCCGCCATTGTGCAGGCCCTGACCGAAAAAGGCAGCGCCGAGCTAATCCAGCGTATCGGCAACATCGCCCTGCTCTACCGCCCGGCCCAAAAGCCCAGCGCCAAACTGTCGAACATCCTGCGCTATCAGAATGCCTGACGCCCAAGGCCCAACGCAGGATGCCAAAAGCAAAAAAGGCGGCGTGTTATCACGCCGCCTTTTTTATTGTCGTCTGGCGTCATGCATCGGGCATCAAGCGCCTAGATATGCTCCACCTGATCGACTTCGTACTCACGGGTACCGCCGGGGGTATCAATCTGCACCACATCGCCTTCTTCACGACCAATCAAACCGCGGGCGATGGGTGAGTTCACACTCAACTTGCCTTCCTTGATGTTGGCTTCGTCGTCACCCACGATCTGGTAGACCTTGGTTTCGTCCGTATCCACATCAATGATGGTCACGGTCACACCAAAAATCACCTTGCCGGTATTTTCGATAGTCTGAATATCGATGATCTGCGCATTGGAAAGCTTGCCTTCAATATCGCCAATGCGGCCTTCACAAAACCCCTGCTGTTCGCGGGCAGCGTGATACTCGGCATTTTCTTTCAAGTCGCCGTGCTCACGGGCTTCTGCAATCGCAGCAGAAATCCGCGGGCGATCTTCTTTTTTCAGTTTTTCCAGTTCCTCGCGCAGGGCTTTGGCACCCTTGGCGGTCATCGGTACACGTTGCATAGTTATCC
>NZ_LWEZ01001857.1:0-983 GCF_001634945.1 Alcanivorax sp. HI0044 | reverse complement strand
TCACCTTGGCATCGTCGCCGTAGTCTTGTTGCTCGGTGCCCATGGCCACATTGGCACTGCCTTTGATCTCACCCACGCGCTTCTGGCTGATTTCTTCACGACGCACAATGTAGATGCCATTGATCATCTGGTTTTCAAACTCGGTATTGAATTCGGTACGCCCGCCGGAGTAATACTCCTCGGCGCTCATCAATGACGCATTGGCTTGCAGGGTTTCCTTGAACGCGGGGATCAACGCCGTGCGCAACAGGTTTTCCGGTGTCCGGTATTCATGGGCCAAATGCAGGAAACTGTCCGGGTCGGTGGGAATGGTAAAGCGCACCGTGGCCTGGGCGTTGGCGTCCACCTGATCCAGGAACATGATGTTCTGCGGCGGCAAGGCTGCGGAGGTTTCCGAGTTCTCCACCTCCACATAATCCAGGGTTTCACTGCCACCGCGCACGGCTTGCACGGTCAGTGCGCGCTTCCAGGAATTCCAGCGACCAAAAAGGAAGAACTGATAGCCCACATCCGACACCACCTTTTCCTGACCGGTGATGGTGCGCACGTGATACACGTAGCCCGGTTCCGCATAGAAAATGGATTTGTTGGCAACAATAAGCAGCGCCAGAATGCTGATAACCCCAACCGCAACGCGCCCCAGCGGCATTGCCCCCTTCAATTTTTCCGTAATCATGATGCCCCAGTCTCATTTTTAGAAGGGCATATTTTACGGCGCGATTTCCATAACGATAGTGGTCAATGTCTTACATTTGGAATCGGCACAGGGTACCGATTCAGTCTTTGCCCCACATGCGCGGCAGCACGTTTACCTGCCCGGTTTGCTTGCGGTGCAGCAGGGCCATACCGATATGGCCAACGATCATGGCCAGCAGCACCCAACCCAGCACACCGTGGAGCAGGTTACCCGGTTCCACCATCCAGGCGATCTTGTCGCCGTCGAAACCCGACATCAGTGGTAGCCCGAACGGCTCAAATGCACG
>NZ_LWEZ01001856.1:0-767 GCF_001634945.1 Alcanivorax sp. HI0044 | reverse complement strand
CGCCATACGCTCCAGTGGAGCGGCAAACTCTGTCGGGCTTCCTTCGTGGAACAAGGCTTTGCGGCCCAGCTTCAGATATTCCTTGTGACTGACTTTCTCTTTCAACCAGGTGAGCGCCATCATCAAGCGCTGCTCCACCTCGGTGAAATCCGTACCCAGCGGGAAAACAGGGAAGCTCGGCTTGCCACAACGCTCGGCTATCTCGTGTAAATGTTCAGGATTGTTACGCCGGTGCGCTTCCGGAATCTGATAATCCTGGCGCAGCTTGCCCGCCGCCTGGGCCTGTTCCATCAGCTCCACCTGGAAACGGCTATCGGCCACGTTCAACATGGCCATCACCACTTCTTCATCAGTCTTGCCACGCAGATCCGCCACACCATACTCGGTAACCACCATATCGCGCAGGTGCCGGGGAATGGTGTTGTGGCCATAGCTGAACACCACATTGCTCATGGCTTCGCCGCCGCGTTCACGCCACGCCCGCACCATCAGAATGGAACGTGCGCCTTCCAGCTCATGGGCCTGGCTGACAAAGTTATATTGCCCGCCCACGCCACTGAGCACGCGGCCATCGTCAATCTGATCCGAGGCCACCGCCCCCAGCAAGGTGACCGTGAACGCGGTATTGATAAAACGCGCATCCTGACGCTGCAAACGATTCAGGGTTTCATCACCGTAAAGGTGATTGATGAAACTGATGCGCGTCATGTTGATTCTATTGCGCTCTTGGTCCGTCATCTCCCGCAAGCGCGCATAGAAATCCTGGG
>NZ_LWEZ01001855.1:0-586 GCF_001634945.1 Alcanivorax sp. HI0044 | reverse complement strand
TGCGCAGCAGCGTGGATTTACCGGAGCCGTTCAGGCCCAGCACGCCGATCTTGGCGCCGGGAAAGAACGACAGGGAGATGTTCTTCAGGATGTGTTTCTTGGGTGGGACAACCTTGCCCACCTTGTCCATGGTGAAGATGTACTGGCTCATAAACTCCGACCGCAGTCTGTATTAATGTGCGGGGCGTAAGGTGCAGGCGGGCTGCAGGCCCCGGCAGAGGGTACTTTGATTGGCGCCTAAGCTAACGGAAAGCGGCCGTGAGTGAAAGTGCACGGCCTTTGATAGGGCGATGTAAGGCCGGATTGGCGCCAGAAAACCGGTGCCTGACGCCATGAGACGACTGGCAGGTTTCCATGAGCGGACTTCAAGTGCCATTGGCCCCGGATTTGGTTAGAATACGCGCCCCAATCCACTCTTAGCACGTTGACAGGTAGCCCATGTTCCCGAAATCCATGTCCATCGCCGAGTTTGACCCGGAAATCAAAGCGGCCATCGAGGCCGAGGAAGTTCGCCAGGAAGAGCATATCGAGCTGATTGCCTCTGAAAACTATGCTTCGCCGAGGGTCATGGAGGCCCAGGGCTCCG
>NZ_LWEZ01001854.1:0-719 GCF_001634945.1 Alcanivorax sp. HI0044 | reverse complement strand
TTTCCGTCGCAACGAGGGGCAAGCCGCTGTCTATCCGAGAATGGCGTCCGAGTGGCCCTTCGGGATATGGGCTACGGCAACGATGACGTAACCCCCCATGGCTTCCGAGCAACAGCCCGGACAATCTTGGACGAAGTACTGGGCTATAGGATTGAGTGGATCGAGCACCAACTGGCTCATGCCGTCAAAGACCCCAATGGTACCGCCTATAATAGAACCAGCCTCCTGAGTCAGCGCACCAAAATGATGCAGGAGTGGGCCAACTACCTAGACGCCCTTCGAGATGGGAAACAATTTGAACGGGCGGGAACAACCCCAGAAACTCAATACAGCCTTAGCTGCGAATCGACTGAAAAAGAGAATGGCAATCTAAAGAAGGATGGCAAGAAAAGCTTTACAGCTTTATTTAGCAATTATGCATCCCAGGAAAAACCCACATCTGATTAGTCGCCACTCCGATCTTTACCAAACACTCGTAGCTCGAAATCACCGGGTGCAAGTAACAACACAGACTTTCAGCCGAAAAATCGCAAAAAAATGGAACCCTAACCCTTCGTGGGCGGCAGCATAACGCAGGCCTGCAAAGCAAGTCATTGAGCATAGTCCCCAGGCATCCAAAAGCGTCCTAGCCCGTCTAAGATACCGCCCTATTTGGTCAACATCCCGATCAGAAGCGCAGCCAGCCCATCCCTTGCATGTAACGGCTCAATCGTTGCGGT
>NZ_LWEZ01001853.1:0-700 GCF_001634945.1 Alcanivorax sp. HI0044 | reverse complement strand
CCGCACTGCATTGGCCGGATGCCGGTAATCAGTGACAGCAGAGTGCTTTTGCCACAGCCACTGGGACCATGAAGCAGCACCCGCTCCCCTGCCTGCAGGGCAAAGTCCGGCACCTGCAAGAAGGGACGAACCTGACCGGGATGGCGGTATTCCAGGCCGTTGAGTTCCAGTACCAAGCCCACTGCGGCATTACTCCAGCGGTATGCGGGTTTCATCCGGCGCCAGACGCAAGGCGTTCTGCCCGGCGGGCAACAGCAACACCACTTCGGTGGTCAGGCTCGAGAAGATGCCCAGAAACGGTAGCTCCACGGCGTTTAATTTTTCAGGAAACGCGCAGGAAAATAACCACTCGTTCTCCACATCTTGGTGGTGACTGTGCGCGTCGTGATCGTGATGATCATGGGAATCATGCGCCTGCTGCTCCGGAAACAGGGTATCCACGGAGCTGATGGAAGCACTGACCGGTTCACACTGTGCAGCCGGCGAAGGCTGTGGCGCCGCCACCTGTGCCAGACGCTTGCCATAACGGGCCCGGGCCGGGGCGTCTGCTGGCGGCTGCTCGGTGCCGAGGATATCCATCAAGGGCGCTCGGAAACGGATTGTCACCTGCTCCCCCTCCACCACCACGGCCGCCTCGGCCAGGCCATGCTGGTGCACCTCTGCGGCGGTGGCAGACAAACTGAACGACAGCAGCAAGCAG
>NZ_LWEZ01001852.1:0-743 GCF_001634945.1 Alcanivorax sp. HI0044 | reverse complement strand
TGAGCTATGGTGCGGAGCTGTCATACGGATTGCGTGACAATCAGGGTGGAGACCGCAGCGAGGCGCCGCGGGTACAGTTCAATATGACGTACCGGTTTGCGCACACCAGCCGTCCGGTCGAATAAGGCACAGCAGGACTCAGGGCTGGCTCAGCCCCCGTTGGTATCCATTACCGTGTCGGTGGGATACTGAGCCACCTTGGTTTCTTCAGGGGTTCTTCCCACCAGATTTTTCTGCTTCCAGGTACCGCGTTTAAACCATACCCAGGCAACCAGCGCCGACAGAAAGGCTTGAACCGGATAGGAAATCCACACTCCGGCCACGCCCAGTTGCGTGCGCTCTGTGAGTAACCAGGCAATCGGGAACTGCAACACCCAAAGGGAAATCAAGGCGATGGCCATGGCGGCGAGCGTGTTGCCCGAGCCGCGAAAGGCTCCGGTGACCACAATCTGGGCGCCGAGCAGGCCGTAGGAGAGGGCGGTGATGCGAACAAAGCGGGCGCCTTCTTCGATAACTGCGACCTCGCCGGGCACGAACAGCTCAACCAGCGGCGCGGCAAGGAAGAAACTGACCACCCCAACCAACGTCAAGCTCGTCAGTGCCAGTGCGCCGCTGAGGTACGTCGTGTGTTCCGCGCGTTCCAGCTGCCCGGCGCCCACGTTTTGCCCCACCACCGTGGAGGTGGCTTGTGAGAGACCCAGCGCTGGAATAATCACAAAACTCAGCATCCGCGACCCAATGCC
>NZ_LWEZ01001851.1:0-545 GCF_001634945.1 Alcanivorax sp. HI0044 | reverse complement strand
ACAGCCGCGAAGATGCACGCCGCCGGCTGATTCGTGCCGTGCAGGACACCACCCTGATGGGCGTAAACGACAACCGCCGGTTTCTGGCAGCGATCCTGGCCCACCCGGTATTCGCCAGTGGCGATGCCACCACCGCCTTTATCGGCGAAGACTTTGCCGACGACAGCAGCCTGGCCGGCGACGCCCCTGACAACACCCTGTGGGCACTGGCCGCTTTGCATCACTGTCGACGCGAAACACCCAATGACACCCTGCGAGGCTGGCACTCCAGTACGCTAGGAGCCCAACCGGTGGCGTTACGCAGCGGTGAACATAAACAGACGCTGTACATCCGCTATCTGGGCAACCAGGTCACCATCACTTTTGAGAACACCTCCGACACCCTCACGCTGACGCCGCTGAGCGGCGATCGCGTAGACGTGAACGGCGTGGAAGTGACCGCCAGCGTGATCCAGCATGGCAATCAATACTGGCTGCAGAGTCAAGGCCACACAGCCTGCTTCAGTGATGCTACCCACACCGCTGCCGGCAGCAGTGACCAGGCC
>NZ_LWEZ01001850.1:0-1102 GCF_001634945.1 Alcanivorax sp. HI0044 | reverse complement strand
GATGCCCCCCACCAAAAGCAGCGCCATCAAGACAACAACATGGAACTTTCGCAAACGTTCTTCCCCTAACTTCACAATAACAATCATGAATAATGCTACGGTATGGCCAGTGAATCCCCACTGCTATAATCACGGTCCAACGACCAACGCGCAAGGAGTGCTACATGGGACGCCTGTTAAAAATTTTGCTGATCACTTTGTTTGCCATCATTGTGCTATTAGCTATTGCTGTTTTTGTGATCACGCAGGTGATTGATCCCAACGAGTTCAAGCCGGAAATCGAGAAACAGGCACAGGAACAGGCCAACCTGACACTGGACATTCAGGGTGACCTGGCCTGGCAATTCTGGCCCTCGCTGGGCGTGAGTCTTGGCCGCACCGAAGCCCGCATTGCCGATGACGAAGAACTGTTCGCCGCCCTCGACGAAGCCAGCGTCAGCGTTGCCGTATTACCGTTGCTGTACGGCCAGGTGGAAATGGACGGCATCACCCTGGCCGGCCTGAATGTAAACCTGGTGGACGGCCCGGACGGCGCCAACTGGGAGCAGATCGGCCCGCAGACGCCGGCAGAAGACACCGCCACTGAAGAAGAACCGGCGGCCGAAGACGAGGGCAGCAGCAGCCTGGACATTCCGCTGACCATTCCCAAAGTCGTGGTCAGCGACGGCAAGGTTCGCTACCGCAGCACCGCCGATGGCACCGACATCGTCGTCGAGCACTTTAATCTGAATGCCCAGGACGTGAACCTGGATGAACCCTTCCCGCTGCAGATGTCCCTGCGCTATCAGGACCAGAGCGACATGCGCGTGGACATGAATCTGGACACGGTACTGGCCGCCGATATCGACAATAACCATTTTGTCCTCAACCCGATGACACTGGATGCCAATATCGCCGGCGCCACCACCATGCCGGTGGATGTGCATCTGGAACAGAATCTGGATGTAAACCTGAACGAGGACACCGTCTCCATCAAGGACCTGCTGCTGCAAGCTGCCGGCACCGAGACCAAAGGCAACGTGGACATTAGCGCCCTCACCGGCGACATGCAGCTCAGCGGCAAGCTGGCCACCGCGCCCTTCGATGCCAACAAGGTGCTGGA
>NZ_LWEZ01001849.1:0-803 GCF_001634945.1 Alcanivorax sp. HI0044 | reverse complement strand
TTTTTACTACCCTGTCACGAATGTGATCTGGTGTCGGCCGTGAGCCCCGGCAAGGATGGCCAGTGGCTGCAGTGCCCCCGCTGCCAGCACCCACTGATGCGCCCGGCACAAAACGACCAGCTCACCCCTGCCCTGGCCTTTACTGCCCTGCTGCTGCTGACCCTGTCTTTACTGTTTCCCTATCTGGGCTTCGAGAAAAATGGCATCGAGCGGGCCATGACCGTCACCGACGCGGCCTATGAGCTGGCGATTTACCACCACCCGGCCCTGGCCGTTATCGTGATCGCCACCATCATTGTGATCCCGGCGCTGTATCTGTTGTCGGTGTGCTGGATTCATATGAGCCTGGCCAGCCCCGGGCCCCTGCCCGGCAGCCTGTTTCTGGCCCGCTGGTTACCCCGCATGCAGCCCTGGATGATGGCCGATGTCTTTGCCATCGCCGCCCTGGTCAGCCTGGTGAAAATCATCGCCATGGCCCATATCCAACTGCTGTCCGCCTTCTGGACCTTTTCCGGTTTCGCCCTGATCCTGCTAATCACCGTCACCCGCATGAACACCATCGGCCTGTGGCAGCGGCTGCTCGGCGACCTGCAACAGCCAGCGCAGGCACAAGCCGGCGACACCGCCCAGCGCCAGGGCCTGATTGGCTGCCAATGGTGCGGGCAGCTGCAGCCCTTGGGACAATCCCACCGCTGCCACCACTGCCACAGTTTTCTCCACGAGCGTCACCCCTTCAACCTGCAGCGGGTCTGGGCATTGCTGGTCACCGCCATTCTCTGCTGCTTTCCGGCGCACCTGTTCCC
>NZ_LWEZ01001848.1:0-579 GCF_001634945.1 Alcanivorax sp. HI0044 | reverse complement strand
TTACCACACCCAACCAGTAACGTCGGCCATCTTCCACATAGCCGTATTCTTCATAGAAGATTTCCTTGTCGGCCAGGTTATAAATGCCTGTGTTGAGTTTGGTCTGCGGTGTCAGCTGAAAACCAACCCCCGCATCCACCAGCGTATTCGACGGCGCAATAATAGCGCTGCTGGACGGCCCCGTGGTCGGCTGGCTTTCCTCGCCGCGATAGCGCACCGTCGCCCAGGGCGACACGGTATCTGTCGCTTGCCAGTCCACGTTCAGGCTGGCCAGATGTTCCGGCAGCTGAGTCAACGGCTCGCCTTTGTATTCCCCGGATTTCTGTTCGGAATCGGTATAGGTATAGCTCAGGTTGATGGACACCACCCGCGCCAACGTGGTGGACAACGCCGCTTCCACCCCCTGGGTTTCCGCTTCATCCACATTTACCCGGTAGGTAGGATCGGAACCGAACTGGTTCGGACCGTCCGGGCAGATGCTGATGGGGCAGGTAATACGGGTAATCTTGTCCTTGAAGTCGTTATGGAACACGGTCACGTTAGCCATCAGCGCCCGGCCAGCGTTGAAGTACAGGCCCA
>NZ_LWEZ01001847.1:0-9821 GCF_001634945.1 Alcanivorax sp. HI0044 | reverse complement strand
GGCTGTTCAAACTACCGTTTGAATTTGAGGATTGGAGAAGGGTGTGCTTGAGCAGCTCAGGCAGCGTTTGCCGGATTACAGACGCACAGAATTGCCCCTGGCGTTGCCCGAGGCTGCCGTTCTGATGCCGTTGGTTGATGTGTCGGAGCCTCGGGTTATCCTGACGGTTCGCTCCAATTCCATGCCGACCCACGCTGGTGAGGTGGCTTTCCCCGGTGGAAAGCGGGACCCGGGCGACAAGAATCTGCTGATGACGGCCCTGCGTGAAAGCCAGGAAGAGGTGGGGTTGTCGCCGGATTATGTGGATGTGCTGGGGCAGTTGTCTCCGCTGGCCTCCCGTTATGGCATGAAAGTGACGCCTTTTGTGGGCATTGTCAGCCCGGAAGCGGAGCTGCAGGCCGAGCCGGGTGAAATTGATACCATCTTCCAGGTGCCCTTGCAGTTCTTTCTGGATGAGATTCCGGAGCTGTCCAGCCCCATTGATGTGTTTGGGCGCCAGTTCCGTATCCCCAGCTATTACTATGAAGATAAGCGCATTTGGGGTCTGACCGCCTTCATGATTCTGGATCTGATCAACCACGTCTATGATGCGGGCATTGAGTTCGAGGTGAAGTAACTTTCTGCCTGTTAACCCTCTGCCTGGCACGAGGAAACAAAGGGGAGTCGAATGATTTATAAAATTGGTGAGCGCCGCCTGGAGCAGCGTGGTAGTGGTCACTGGATCGCAGACAACGCCACCGTGATCGGTTCGGTGATCATGGAAGCCAACAGCAGTATCTGGTTCAACGCGGTGTTGCGGGCCGATAACGACGTGATCGAAATCGGTGAAAATACCAACATCCAGGACGGTGCGGTGCTGCACGTGGATCCGGGCGTACCCATGAAGCTGGGTCGGGACGTGACCGTGGGCCACAAGGTCATGCTGCATGGCTGTACGGTGGGCGATAACAGCCTTATCGGCATCAATGCGGTGGTGCTCAACAAGGCCGTTATCGGCAATAACTGCATTATCGGCGCCAATTCGCTGGTGCCGGAAGGAATGAAAATTCCGGACAATTCCCTGGTGATGGGGTCTCCGGCCAAGGTGGTGAAGGAAATAGGTGAAGGGCACAAGGCCATGTTGACCATGGGCAGCATGCACTACGTGGCCCATGCCAAAGAGTTTGCCCAGCATCTGGAGGTGGATGAACGCTTCCATGACTGACAGGCAACTGGTGTCGCCGTGTGTGTCGATCTGCGCACTGGATGAAGATGATATCTGTGTGGGCTGTTTCCGTACCGGCGGGGAAATCTCCATCTGGGGGCTGCTCTCGGATGACGAAAAGCGAGAGGTGTTTCGCCGTATTGATCAGCGTATGAACGGCGAGCCAGCTCCTTGCGTGGTGCGCGCGGAGAAAAACCGATGACAACGCAGATTGGTGATCAGGAGCCTGTGCGGCCGGTGGTCGGGCTGGCGCTGGGCAGTGGTTCTGCCCGCGGTTGGGCGCATATCGGGGTAATCCAGGCGCTGGAAGAAATTGGTGTGCAGCCCCAGGTGGTGGCGGGGACATCCATTGGCGCACTGGTGGGGGGCGCCTATGTTACTGGCACGCTCAACGCTTTTGCCGACTGGGTGGAATCCCTGACGGTGAAAGATGTGTTCGGTTTGCTGGATATCAGTTTTTCCGGCGGCATGGTGAAAGGGGAAAAGCTGTTCAGCTTTTTTCAGGACCACCATGAAAACCCGGAAATCGAGACCCTGGACAAGAAGCTGGTCACCGTGGCCACAGACATGAAAAGTGGCCGCGAAGTCTGGATAACCAAAGGGCGGATGCTGGATGCCGCGCGGGCATCCTGTGCCTTGCCGGGGCTGTTTTCTCCAGTGAAGATGCAGGGGCGCTGGATGTTGGATGGTGGCCTGGTGAATCCGGTTCCTGTGTCTGCCGCTCGCGCCATGGGCGCAGATGTGGTGATCGCGGTGAATCTCAATGCCCAGTTGGTGGGCGCCCATCTGTCCCGGGACACACGCAGCCAGGCAGAGGGAGAGGAAGGCACCGCTGAAGAGCGCAGTATCTGGCAGAAAATGATGGATTACTTTGCTTCAGGAGACGGTCAGGATCCGGGTTTTTTCGATGTGGTGGCGTCCAGCATCAATATCATGCAGGACCGCATTACCCGCTCGCGTATGGCTGGCGATCCGCCTGAAGTGACGCTGGTGCCAATGCTGGAAGACTTCGCGCTGATGGATTTTCACCGTGCCAAGGAAGCCATCGCCGAAGGGCGTGCGCTGGTGAAGCGCTACGAGGCCGATATTCTCGCCTGGGTTGGGTCGCCGATCGCGGATCGGGTTTGAAGGGCAGTTGATAGTGGAAAGCTGACAGCTGCGCGTTAACCGTAGGGGTTATCTTGAAACGCAAGAGGCCGCGCCCAAAGGTTGGGCGCGGCCTCATTGCTTTAAGAAAACAGGAATTTTGATCGCGCAGCTGTCAGCTTTCCACTATCAACTGTCAACTTAACTCGCCTTCCTTGCTCTCACTGCCTTCACCATATTGTCCTTCACCTGCAAAATCTCGATCAGATACTGATCGATTCTCACCGAGATATTGGCGTCGGGGATATCCTGCAGGTATTCAAGGATCAGCCCGTTAAGGGTCTTGGGACCATCGGTGGGCAGTTCCCATTGCAGGGCGCGGTTGATGTCGCGCAGGGTGGAGGAGCCGTCGATCACGAAGCTGCCATCCTCCTGGGGATGGATGTCCTGGCTGGTGGCGGCCAGGTCGGTGGTGAACTCGCCAACGATTTCTTCGAGAATATCTTCCAGGGTGACCAGGCCCTGCACGTCGCCATACTCATCCACGACAATGCCGATGCGGCGTTTGGCATTCTGGAAGTTGATCAGCTGCTGATGCAGGGAGGTGGCTTCCGGTACGAAGTAAGGCTCCACCGTATATTGCATCAGCTCGGCTTTGTTGATTTCGTCCTTGAGCAGCAGGCGGCTTAGTTTACGCAGGTGCAGCAAGCCGATCATGTTGTTCGGGTCGCCATTGAACACCGGCAGCCGGGTGTGCTGGCTGGAGCGTAGAGTAGTGAGGATGTCGTGCATGTCGTCATCCAGATCAATCCCCACCATTTCGTTACGGGGGACCATGATGTCTTCCACCGTCACGGTTTCCAGGTCGAGAATGTTGAGCAACATTTTCTGGTGATTCTCGGGAATCAGCCCGCCGGCTTCATTGACCACAGTACGAAGCTCTTCCGGGCTCAGGTGGTCCTCGTCCTGCTCGTTGGGGCGAATGCCCGCTAGCCGGAGCAGCATGCTGCTGACCCCGTTGACCATCCACACCAGCGGCGCCAGCAGTACCTGCAGAGGCTTGAGGACCACGCTGGCAGGGAACGCGACTCGCTCCGGGCGCATGGCGGCGTAGGTCTTCGGGGTGATCTCCGCAAAAACCAGCATGATGATGGTGATCACCACCGGCGCCACAGCGGCGCCGCTGTCGCCCAGCCAGCGAATCGCCAGAATGGCGGCCACGGTGGCGGCAAAGTTATTGACGAAGTTGTTGCCAATGAGGATGACGGACAGCAGCCGGTCCGTGCGTTTGAGCAGGGCTTCCACCCGGCTGGCCGCTTTTTGTCCCTGACGGGCCAGATGTCGAAGGCGGTAGCGGTTAATGGCCACCATGCCGGTTTCACTGCTGGAGAAGAACGCAGAGGCCAGAATCAGAATAATCAGGGCGCCAATCAGCCACCCGTCAGAGTAGGTATCCAAAGGAAATATCGTTTATCCGCCAGTCGGCCCGCTATTGTTCGGGCCGGGGGGTTGGGGTGTCAAGGAGAGAGGCAAGCTATATGCGTCAGGCCCCACGCCGGGCACGCAAAAGCGTGTTGCGTGAGGAGTGTTGTGTGTCAGCGTTTCAGGATGAATTCCAGCACCAGCTGACTGCCGAAGAAGGCCACCAGCAAGACCGCAAAACCACTGAGGGTAAAGCGAATGGCGGTGCGCCCCCGCCAGCCTCGCAGATAGCGGCCGCCGAGCAGAACGGCGAATACTACCCAGGACACCAGGGTCAGCACGGTTTTGTGCATCAGATGCTGGGCAAACAGATTATCCACGTAAAGAAAGCCGCTGAAGATGGCAACGGTCAACAGGATTTCGCCCAGCCAGATTGCCTCGAACAGCATGGACTCCATGACCTGAATCGGTGGGAAAAGTCGCATGACGCCACGGATATGGCCGCTCTTGAGTTGACGGTCCTGAATCCAGAGCAGAATCGCCTGGCAGGCGGCCAGGGCTAGCACGGCGTAGGCAACGATGGAAAACAGGACATGTACGCCCAGGCCGTGGGCCAGCGGGTGGGCGGTGTAACCGGTGCTGACCCACAGCATGGCGGGAATGGTGCACGCGGCAAAGGGATAGACGAGCGCTGAAATCCACTCGAACGGGCGATACAGGCTGGACACGACGACCACGGCGGCCCCGGTCATGGCCACGGCGGAGGCGACGGGGAACAGCCCCAGTTGCAGTCCGCTGGTGGTGATCATCACCTGCCACAGGCTGGCGGCATGGGCGATAACGGCCAGGGTGCCGGGGATCAGAATGCTGGCCCGGGACGGGACTGTCTGGCCGCGAAATTGCCGATAGAGGATCAGGCAGGCGGCGAGATACAAAACAAACGCCGCGAAGCCGTTGATCACGGAAAAGTTCATAAGTCGTTGTTATCCGAAGTAGGCGCCCAGCATAAAATGGCGGGCCAAGCCCGCTGAAGTCTGGCATAGCCGCCAGTTATCTATCAACAATCATTCTCATTTTGTGCCGTGAAAGGGAAGACTGCGGCCGGGGCCCATGACGTTGGTGCCCAAGGAGGGCTATAATCGCGCCCCTGTCACTGCGGCAGGCACGCCTGGCCGCAGACATGGTGCATTTGGAGGTAGACCCATGTTCGAGAATCTCACCGATCGGTTGGGATCGTCGCTTAAAAGCCTGGCAGGTCAGGGTTCCCTGACCGAAGACAATATCCGCGACACCCTGCGCGAAGTGCGCAAGGCACTGCTGGAGGCCGATGTGGCCTTGCCGGTGGTGAAAGAGTTTGTCGAGCAGGTAAAGGAAAAGGCCCTGGGGCAGGAAGTGCTGCAGAGCCTGAACCCGGGCCAGGCGTTTGTGAAGATCGTCAACGACGAGCTGGTTCACACCATGGGCGATGCCAACGACGCCCTGGATCTGGCCACCAAGCCGCCGGCCATTATTCTGATGGCGGGCCTGCAGGGTGCCGGTAAAACCACCTCCGTGGCCAAGCTTGCGCGTTTCCTGCAGGAGCGTGAGAAGAAGAAAGTCATGGTGGTGTCCGCTGACGTCTACCGCCCGGCGGCTATCGAGCAGCTGAAAACCCTGGCGGGGGAAGTGGAGACCAACTTCTTCCCGTCCACCGGCGACCAGGACCCGGTGGATATTGCCAGTGCGGCGCTGGAAGAAGCCCGCCGTCGTTATATGGATGTGCTGATCGTCGATACCGCGGGCCGTCTGCATGTCGACGAAGACATGATGAGCGAGATCAAACGCCTGCACGGGGCCATCAGCCCGGTGGAAACCCTGTTCGTGGTGGACGCCATGACCGGTCAGGATGCGGCCAACACCGCCCAGGCCTTTAATGAAGCGCTGCCGCTCACCGGTGTGATCCTCACCAAGGCCGACGGTGATTCCCGCGGTGGTGCGGCGCTGTCTGTGCGTCAGCTCACCGGCAAGCCGATCAAATTCATCGGTATGGGCGAGAAGACCGACGCCCTGGAACCATTCCACCCGGATCGTATCGCCAGCCGGATTCTCGGCATGGGCGACGTGCTTTCCCTGGTGGAAGAGGCCGAGCGCAAGCTGGACAAGAAGAAAGCCGAAAAAATCGCCAAGAAGTTCAAGAAAGGCAAGGCGATGGACTTCGAGGATCTCAAGGACCAGTTCCAGCAGATGCGTAATATGGGCGGCATGGCCGGCCTGCTCGACAAGCTGCCGGGCATGGGCGGGATGATGGAAGCGGCCCAGGATCCGGCTGCCATGAAACAGATGAAGCACATGGAGGCCCTGATTGATTCCATGACCCCCAAAGAGCGCCGTAACCCGGATCTGCTTAAAGGCTCTCGCAAGAAGCGCATTGTCGCTGGCGCAGGTCTGGAGATTCAGGACCTGAACCGCCTCATCAAGCAGCAGAAGATGATGGCCAAGATGATGAAGAAGATGCGCACCAAGGGTGGCATGAAGAACATGATGCGAGGCATGGAAGGCATGATGGGCGGCGGCGGCCAGGGTGGTCCGGGTGGCGGCATGCCCCCGGGCGGCATGGGCGGCCCAGGCGGCATGCCGCCGATGTGAGGTAGTGCATCACGCTGCACGCTTCATGAAACAACGCGGGCAGAGCGGGTGGGGACTCCACCTCTCTGTCCGCGTTGCGTTTGGGGGGCTGTGAAACCGTGTTGCGCGGAGCTTGTTGCGTGGTGCATCTCCCTGTATAATTCGCGCCCTTCGCGGCCTCTCCGTGCTTTTCACGGGTGGCTTTCAAGCGGATACGATGGTCAGGCTGTCCTTTTCGATGGCCGGGCCGGGAAACCGGATTGATAAAAAGGTACGTAAACCATGGTAATTATTCGTCTCGCTCGCGGCGGTTCCAAGAAGCGCCCGTTCTATAGCATCGTTGTTGCTGATAGCCGTAACGCCCGTGATGGTCGTTTTATCGAGCAGCTGGGTTTCTACAACCCCATCGCCCGTGGCGGTGAAATCCCCCTCAAGCTGAACCTGGAAAGCCTGGATGCCTGGGTTGCCAAGGGTGCACAGCTGTCTGACCGTGTTAAGACCCTCGCCAAGCAGGCCCGTAAGGCAGCCTGATGGCAGAGCGAGGACAATCCTCTTCTGAAGAGGGCGCGTCCTCCAGGCTGGAGGTGGTCGGCCGCATCCTCGGGGTGCACGGCGTCAAAGGGTGGGTAAAGGTGTATTCCCATACCGATCCGATGGACAACCTCCAGCAGTACCAGCCCTGGCACCTGAAACAGGGTGGCCCGCATTCAAGTGGTCAGTCTTCAGGTGGAGAGTGGAAACCGGTGAAAGTGACCGGATTCCGCCCTCAGGGGAAAGGCCTGATTGCGCAACTGGAAGGGATTACCGACCGGGAAGCGGCAGCGGCCCTGGTGGGGCAGGAGATCGGCGTACCCGCTGATTTGCTGCCACAATCCGGGCAGGGCGAGTACTACTGGCGTGACCTGATTGGCCTGCGGGTAAAACATGTGAATGGCATGGACCTGGGCAGCGTGTCGCGCATGTTGGAAACCGGTGCCAACGACGTTGTCGTGGTACGCGGAGACCGCAATAGCCTGGATCGGCGTGAGCGCCTGATTCCCTGGCTCCCGGATGACGTGATTACTGACATCAGCCTTGCAGACGGTGAGATGACAGTAGATTGGGACCCGGACTTTTAAATGATGGCGACGAAGCCTCCGTTTGCCGTCACTCTGGTAACGCTGTTTCCAGAGATGGCGCAGGCGATTACTGACTTCGGCGTGACCCGGCGGGCCGTGGAAAACGGCCAGCTGCAGGTGGAAACGGTGAATCCTCGGGACTTCACTGAAGACCGCCACCGCACTGTGGACGATCGCCCTTTTGGTGGCGGCCCCGGCATGGTGATGAAGGTGGAGCCGCTGGCGAAAGCCCTGCAGGCTGCACGCACTGCCAACCCGGCAGCGAAAGTGGTTTATCTGTCCCCGCAAGGACAGCCGCTGACCCAGGCCAAGGCCGCGGTGTTGGCGGAGCAGCCCGGCCTGATTTTGCTGGCGGGGCGCTACGAGGGCGTAGACGAGCGGTTGCTCGATGCCGAGGTGGATGAGCAGATATCCATCGGCGACTACGTGCTAAGCGGCGGCGAATTGCCGGCGCTGGTGCTGATCGATGCGGTCAGCCGATTGATTCCCGGAGTGCTGGGTCACCAGGATTCCGCCGAGCAGGACTCTTTTTCGGGTGAATTCGAAAACCTGCTCGATTGCCCGCATTACACCCGCCCGGAGGTGTATGGCGAGCAGGCGGTGCCACCGGTACTGCTCAGTGGCAATCACGCGCTGATTCGCCGCTGGCGCCTTAAGCAGGCGTTGGGACGGACCTGGAAACAGCGTCCGGACCTGCTGGAGGCCCGCCGGGCGCGGGGCTTGAGCAACGAAGAGCAACAGCTGCTGGACGAATACATCGCCGAGCAGTCGTCGCATACAGCAAAAAACTCTGATTAGGAGCACTGCCATGAGTGGCAAGAACCTTATTATCCAGGGCATTGAAAATGCCCAGCTGAAAACCGAAGTACCGGAATTCGGCGCCGGTGACACTGTTACCGTGCAAGTGAAAGTAAAGGAAGGCACCCGTGAGCGTCTGCAGGCGTTCCAGGGTGTGGTTATCGCCCGTCGTAACCGTGGCCTGAACTCTGCGTTTACCGTGCGTAAAATCTCCCACGGTGTGGGCGTTGAGCGTGTATTTCAGCTGCATAGCCCGCTGATCGATTCCATCCAGGTTAACCGTCGTGGCGATGTGAGCCGCGCCAAGCTTTACTACCTGCGTGATCGCTCTGGTAAGTCCGCACGGATCAAAGAAAAAATCCGGTAGTAGATTGCGGATTCCTTCTACCGCGAGCGAATGTTGGTTTAGCCTTTGCTGTAGGGCATGCGAAATCAACCTCTGGCCCGGTAGATTGCTCCAACAAAAAAAGCCGCTTCCTTTTCGGGAAGCGGCTTTTTTTGTTGGAGCGCCGGACGCTGGATGCCGGATGCATGACGCTCATGGCATCAGGCGTGCTAGTTCTTCTTCACCATCCGGTACAGCGCCAGCAGCACCAGCGCGCCGACAATGGCGGTGATAAAGCTGCCCAGGCTGAACCCGCTCACTGAGCCGCCCAGGCCGGTCAGGGAGCCCAGCCAGCCGCCGACTACGGCGCCAGCAATACCGATCAGGGTGGTGACAATAAAGCCGCCCGGGTCCTTCCCTGGCATAATCCATTTAGCGATGATGCCGGCGATCAAACCGAATACGATCCAGGATAAAATTCCCACGATTCCTCTCCTTGGTGACGATTTCTTGAAATTTTGCTGGTCTCCATTGTTGCCCTAAATCGCGTGGTTTGTCGTCTATCCCCGTGGGCTTGTGCGTAATATTTAGTAAAAGGCGTGCCGGTATGTGTGGGTGTTCATTCTGGGTAACTCATTGTTTTTTCTTTTTGTATAAGGCCTGATGGCGTAATGGGAACTGTGGATAGCAGGCAACTGACGGATGCACATGGCCAGCTGATTGACAGCTGGCTGGACCAGCAGTGGCTGGAGAAAGGTCTGAGTGAGCACAGTCTGTCCAATTATCGTCGGGACATTAGCCAGCTGGCTGTCTGGCTGCAGCATCAACGGGCGAGTTTGCTGGCCTGCGAGCGCTATCAGTTGCTGGAATTCCTTGCCGCCCGGCACCAGCAAGGCCTCAGTGCACGCTCCGTTGCCCGACAGCTGTCGGCGGTGAAAAGCTTTTACCGCTGGCTCAAGCGGGAAGGGCGCATTGCGGAGGACCCGGCACTGCTGATCGAGCGACCCAAACTGGGCAGGCCGTTGCCAAAGACCCTGAGCGAAGCGGATGTGGAGGCCTTGCTGGCGGCGCCGGACTTTTCCACGCCGCTGGGCCTGCGTGACCGGGCCATGCTGGAGGTGCTTTATGCCACGGGCCTGCGGGTGACGGAACTGGTGACATTGACCCAGAGCCAGATCAATCCGCGCCAGGGGCTGATCCGGGTGATCGGCAAAGGCGACAAGGAGCGGCTGGTGCCGCTGGGGGAAGAGGCGCTGCACTGGCT
>NZ_LWEZ01001846.1:0-663 GCF_001634945.1 Alcanivorax sp. HI0044 | reverse complement strand
GATAATACGGGCCAGGGAGGAATCACACCATGCATCTGACAGCCGATACACTCAAGGGTTTACCCCGCGGGGAGCGGGTCAATCTGGTCAATAGCCTGTCCGGCTTCAAAAGTGCCAACCTGGTGGGCACTCGCTCCGAGAACGGCCAGGAAAACCTGGCCATGGTCGGCTCCTGCTTTCATCTCGGGGCCGACCCGGCATTGATGGGGATGATATTGCGCCCGCACTCGGTGGACCGGCATAGCCTGGAATACTTGCAAGGCACAGGTGTTTATACGCTCAACCAGGTCCATGCCGAGATCCTCGAAGCCGCCCACCAGACCGCCGCCCGCTATCCCCGGAATACCTCCGAGTTCACCGCTACCGGGCTAAGCCCAGCCTACCTGCCCGACTTTGCCGCCCCCTTCGTGGCACAGGCGCGGATAAAACTGGGCATGGCGGTGAGGGAAGTGCAAACCCTGGCGGTGAATAACACCGTTCTGGTGATCGGTGCCATCGAACATATCCTGCTACCCGATGAGGTACTGGGGGATGATGGCTTTGTGGATATTGAACGGGCCGGGACGGTGGCGCTGTCGGGGCTGGATAGCTACCACCGCAGTCAGCGTATCGGCCGGCTCAGCTATGCCAAGCCAGACAAGCCCCTACACTGGCTGACAAACG
>NZ_LWEZ01001845.1:0-747 GCF_001634945.1 Alcanivorax sp. HI0044 | reverse complement strand
AGTGCGGCGCTACAAATCTGGCCCAGTGCATCCATGGGGATGTTCGCTCAGTTCAGTTCAAAGGTGATTTGTACCTGGGCGGAAATCTCGGTTTCGCCGGCCCGGTAACTGTCTGCGGCACCGCTTTCTTTGCTGCGAGCCATCATCATCACCGGTTGCGGGTGGTGGATCCCCTGAGCGGTGATCTGGAAGGCTTCGCCCAGGTCACGGTCTGCGGCTTCGGCAATGATCTCTGCCCGTTGACGGGCATCAGCCACGGCTTTTTCCAGGGCCTGGTTGCCCAGCTGGTCGCGGTTGCTAACTTCCGCACCGGCGGGGCGGATGTTACGTACGCCCTGTTCGGCAAGTCCTTCCAGTAGCTCCGCATAGGTTTCAAGGCCGTCGACCTTGAAGCTCACGTCGCGGCTGACCTGGTGGCCAATCAGTTTGCGTTCGGGTTGATACTGCCATTGGGGGGTGACTTGCATGGTGCTGGCGGTGACGGCCTTTTCTTCGATATCCAGGTCGTCTGCGAGATCCAGCATATTGCTGACAGACTCATCCACGCGATCTTTCATACCGGCGATGTCATCGCCGTTTTCACTGGCGGTAGCGACCACCGTGAAACGGTCTGGTTGGGCGCTGATTTCACCACTGCCGGATACGGTGATGCTGTCGCGGGTGGTATTGATGGTGGTGTTATCACAACCGGCCAGCGCCAGTGTGCCAGCGATCAACAAGGTCGCAGCGGATACAACTTTCATGATA
>NZ_LWEZ01001844.1:0-977 GCF_001634945.1 Alcanivorax sp. HI0044 | reverse complement strand
CCCTATCCAGACAGCGCCTCCAGAATCGTCTCTCTGCCTGCGTCTGTGTCGGCCACCTCCGACAAGACCCCAGAGCATCCAAATACGGTGCTTTAATCCGCAGGCAGCAAGCTCGCAGGCTGTTCAACGGTCTGCCAGAACACCGTCCCGCTGCGTGGCAGTGGGTTGTATGCATTCAAATTTGAGGTAGCAACCGTGGAAATGTTATCCGGCGCGGAAATGGTGGTCCGTGCGCTGCAAGACGAGGGAGTGGAGTACATCTTCGGGTATCCCGGAGGGTCCGTACTGCACATTTACGATGCATTGTTCCAGCAGGACTCTGTCAGCCACATTCTGGTTCGTCACGAGCAGGCGGCCACCCATGCGGCGGACGGCTATGCCCGTGCCACCGGCAAGCCCGGCGTGGTCATGGTGACCTCCGGGCCTGGCGCTACCAACGCCATTACCGGCCTGGCCACCGCTTTCATGGACTCGATTCCCATGGTGGTTTTGTCTGGTCAGGTTCGCTCTGACTGGATTGGCGATGACGCCTTCCAGGAAACCGACATGATTGGTGTGTCCCGTCCGGTGGTGAAGCACAGCTTCATGGTCCGTGACGCCAAAGACATTCCGGAAATCATGAAGAAAGCGTTCTACATCGCTACCACTGGCCGCCCTGGTCCGGTGCTGGTGGATATTCCCAAGGATCAGACGGCGCCGAACGTCAAGAATCCTTACGAATATCCCAAGAAAGTGAAGATGCGCTCCTACTCTCCGGTCAGCCGTGGTCATTCCGGCCAGATCCGCAAGGCGCTGGACGAGCTGATGAAAGCCAAGCGCCCGGTGATTTACGCCGGTGGCGGCGTGGTGCAGGGCGAGGGCAGCGAGCTGCTGACCCAGCTGGCCCATCGCCTCAACTTCCCGGTGACCAATACCTTGATGGGGCTGGGCGGCTTCCCCGGCACGGATCGTCAGAACGTGGGCATGTTGGGCATGCA
>NZ_LWEZ01001843.1:0-750 GCF_001634945.1 Alcanivorax sp. HI0044 | reverse complement strand
GCCTGGCCATGACCCTGGAATGGCTCGCCCCTTACCACCCGGCTCTGGGCAATGCGGCACAACATCTGCATGACACGGTAACGGCGGACCTGGCCGGGGGAAATGACCCCACGCTGACCAACGGGACCCGGGAAACAGGACAACGGCTTTACGCATTGCTGGCTCCGTAACACGGGCCGGTAACGTCAATGCACCAGCGGGGCGTATTTTCATCCCGCAGGCATCAGACAACGACGGCAATGAGCAATGAGAAAGGAGGCACCATGAGTCATTTGTCCCCCTTACTGGTTCAGTCCAGCGGGATTTGCGCGGAGCGCGGCGAAGGTAGCTGGCTCTATGATGAAAAAGGCAACCGCTGGCTGGACTTCACCTCCGGCATCGGCGTGACCTCCACCGGCCACTGTCACCCCAAAGTGGTCGCCGCCACGCAGGCTCAGGTCGCCAAGCTGGTTCACGCCCAGTACGCCACCGTCACTCACCCCAACATGCTGGCCCTCACCGACCGGCTCTATGAACACCTGCCCAAAGGGCTTGACGCGGTAGCGTTTTCCAACTCCGGCAGCGAGTCCGTGGAAGCGGCCATTCGCCTGGCACGCCAGGCCACCGGCCGCACCAATCTCATCGCCTTTCGCGGCGGCTTCCACGGCCGCACCCTGGCTGCGGCCTCGCTGACCACCTCTACCTCTACCAGCAAGGTGCGTACCGGCTGGCAACCGCTGATGGCCGGGGTCAGCATTGCGCCGTTCCCCC
>NZ_LWEZ01001842.1:0-507 GCF_001634945.1 Alcanivorax sp. HI0044 | reverse complement strand
ATTCAGGTAGGCGGACACCGGCAGGCTTCTCACGTTGGCGTCAGCCACATTGGGAATGGCTGCGCCACCAGGAATCAGTGCTGAAAAAAGACGAACATCCGGAGCATCAAGCCAGGCATCCAGGCGGGTAATGAAAACCGGGTCTTCCATTTCCTCACCGGTGTCGGGATCGATGGCATTGATAACAAAACCGCGCAACGGCTGCGGCGGCATGTCGTCATAGGGCCGGAAACGCAGCACCAGTGCACCGGTTTCCAGGGGCAAGGGAATAAGATCACCCAGCACCGGGATCGCCAGATTGGCGTTGGCGGTCAGTGACGTTCCCATCACATGCTGGGCATTGATTTCCACTGGAATGGCGGTGTCGCCAACGGTCTGGATACAATAAATATCCCCGTCGGCATCTTCATTGGTGGCACACCAGCGGCCATTGCCTTCATCCTCCATGCCGATGTAACTCAGGTCCAGCGGCGCCTTGGGCAGGAACGCCATGGGCAAGGCCGCATG
>NZ_LWEZ01001841.1:0-1929 GCF_001634945.1 Alcanivorax sp. HI0044 | reverse complement strand
GGAAACGCTCATCGTCGTGGTTCGGATTGGGGCTATCCAGCACCGTGGCGGGAAACAACACCTGGTCGTACTGGCAGCCGCCAGTGACAGGCGCTTTCAATAACGCACTGAACAACTCCGTATGGGGGCTGCTTTCCTGCNGGTGCACTTTCACATCATTACTTGCCTGTACACCCAGCACCACATCAGCCAGACGCAAAAAACCACTGAGTACGGCATGGGTCTGCATGGCGTGAATCGGCATTTCGCCATTGGCAGCACAGCGAACGGCCACGTATTTGTCTTGAACATGCACGGTCACTTGCTGGGCTTCAGTCAGCAGGGGCCAGTATTGTTCCAGGACTTTCAGTGCTTGCCAGCCGTCCCGGTAATAATGCAGGGCGTCGCCTAGGGGGGCGATATCAGGAAGGAGGATCTGTTGGCCGATGCGAATGCCCATGGCCGGATCACCGAGTTTTTTTTCCGCCTGTTCGAAAAGGCGCTGTATAGCGGATGCGTCCAGGCGTTCATCATTCTCTGTCAGCAGGGAGGCGGGCAGGCTGGCGCTGGTCAATAATTCAAGCAGATCCAGGCCTTGTCTCTGCCAGTAGCGCAGGTCGCTCTGCAACATGGAAATGTGTTTGCTGAACATGAGTTGCCTCTAATATTTTATTCTTATGTCGTTGTTTTAAAACGGCATTGGTTTCTGGCGACACATTCCCTGTTTGGCTGGCGTCTGGCGCCATATGTTGCTCTCTCTCTCCCTCGTAAGGTAGCCAATTCGTACGATAGTACATCGCTCTGTGCGTAATAACGCACCAATTTGCGATAAACGTGGCGCGAAAACCTTCCATATGGTGACTTGCGTCACACTTTGGTCCTGATGTTCGGGAGAGAGATAATAATGAATGTAGATAAGAATAAATTCGTAGAAATGCCGGCGGTTCGTCTGCTGGCGCCGTTGGCCCTGGCCGTATCACTGGCCGCCTGTGGCGGCGGTGGCAGCAGCAGTGGTGGTGGCGCTACCGGTGGTGGCGAGAACCCGGTGGGGTATCAGTTCCCGCAGGATATGCCAGCCGATGTACCGCAGCAGGAAATCGCCTGCGGTGGTGAAGACGCCATCGAGCTGGATGCCAATAACATTACCGACAGCGCCAAGATTGCTTTCCTGGATGCCCAGGACGGTGACGTCATCGTCTTCCCGGAAGGGCGCTTTGACCTGAACGATACGCTGACGCTGGATGGCGAACTGGGCGGGGCACGCATTGCTGATATCACGATTTGTGGCCAGGGCATGGACAAGACCATTCTGGACTTCAGCAATTCCGTGGGTGATGACGGCCTGTTTATTACCAACATCAATGATGTGGAAGTCTACGGCCTGGCCGTGGTGGAAGCGGCCAACAATGCCATCAAGTTCCAGCATGCTGATGGTGTGCGTATCAATTATACCGCGACGGTATGGCAGGGGGAGCCGGACAAGGGCAACGGTGCTTACGGGCTGTATCCGGTAGAAAGCAGCAATGTGCTGGTGGAAAACAGCTACGTGCGCGGCTCAGCGGACGCCGGTGTCTATGTGGGTCAGTCACAGAACATTGTTGTGCGCAACAACGTGGCCGAATACAACGTGGCGGGGATCGAAATCGAGAACTCCACCGGTGCGGACATGTACAACAATATCGCCCGTTTCAATACCGGTGGTTTGCTGGTATTTGATCTGCCCATCGGTAATGGCACCTATGGTTCTGGCGTGCGGGTCTTCGGTAACACCGTGATCGAAAACAACACCAAGAACTTTGCCAATAGCAGCAGCAACCCGGGTGGTGTTCATATCGTACCGCCGGGCACCGGTGTGATCGTTCTGTCCACTGACGATGTGGAGATTTTCGATAACGAGATTGCCGATCACGATACCCTGGCGGTGGCGGTGACCAGCTTCTTTATCGCCGA
>NZ_LWEZ01001840.1:0-728 GCF_001634945.1 Alcanivorax sp. HI0044 | reverse complement strand
CACCGTGATTCATGCAGTGGCTGTACCTGGCCAATTGATTACTCGCGTGTTACCCGTTCAGGAGGGACCCTTATGACATTCTTACGCCCGATGCTGGCGATACTGGTCGCGTTGATGCTGGCCGCATGTTCCGCCAGCAATAAAGGCCAGATGGAAGTCACCGAAGACGGCGAAGTCGTTACCAAGGTGTATTCCAACAACAGCCTGCTATCCAGCCGCATTTCCGTGGAAGACCTGCGCCAGAAACGTGTGGGCGATATGCTGATGGTTCAGGCGGTGCTGGAAAATGACTGGAAATTCCAGCTCGACTTCCAATACAAGTTCAAGTGGTTTGATGCCGACGGTTTTGAACTGGAACCGGAAGCCCAGCCCTGGCAGCAGGTGGTCATGGCCGGCCGCAGCCAGAACAGTGTGAAGGGGGTTTCCCCCAATCCGTCCGCCGTGCGCTTCGAAATCTGGGTGCAGGAATAACTGTCAGCCCGGCTGACGTAACAAGGAACAAGGAGAAACAAGAATGGTACGTGTATTT
Organism: Alcanivorax sp. HI0044; assembly: GCF_001634945.1. Classification (NCBI taxonomy): domain Bacteria; kingdom Pseudomonadati; phylum Pseudomonadota; class Gammaproteobacteria; order Oceanospirillales; family Alcanivoracaceae; genus Alcanivorax; species Alcanivorax sp. HI0044. The sequence continues at coordinate 199 of NZ_LWEZ01001840.1, read as the reverse complement.
TCAATGATGATGCTTGGCGCTGCACTGGTGCTGTCTGGCTGTTCCACCGTGGATTATGGCGATGCCCAGGGCCGCGAAACCGTGAACACCGATTTCGGTTCCACCGACCTGCAGATGATTGCCAGCAAAATGGTGGATGACATGCTGGTGTTCCCGCCCATCGTGCAGATGACCCAGAGTCGTCGCCCGGTGGTGTTTG
>NZ_LWEZ01001839.1:0-1128 GCF_001634945.1 Alcanivorax sp. HI0044 | reverse complement strand
ATGGCCGACACCCGATAGAAGATTTCCTCGCTCATGGTGTGAACCTGAACATCTTCGCTGGGATTGGTCGGGTCTTTACCGATCAGATAATCCAATACCGGAATAATCCCGAAGATAAAGACGTAAAGGAACCACGCCCAGTAGTCCTGAGTGCCACTATCCACACCCACGTAGGCCGAAAAAGGCACTAGCGGGACCATCAGCGCCCAAAACGTCAGATAGCCGTATTTTTTCATTTTTAGCATTACGTCAGCGTTCATGCTCTCGAACATGGCTCATACCTCGCTAGTTCAAGCCAAAAGTAACAGTCTCCAATGTGACGGTTAGGCTATCCATGATTTCTTGAATTGTCAAACAACTCATTTAGTGACATAGTATCGACCACGGAGGATAATTCCCGCCGAAGTCGAAAAGGACCTTTCTCATGTCGTTGAAAGCCGTCAGCCTGAGTGAACAGATTGCCCAGCATCTGGCCGAGCAGATCATCACCGGCACCCTGGCACCCGGGGCGCGCCTGCCGGAAAATGATCTGGCCAAGCAACTCGATGTGAGCACTAACTCACTTCGAGAGGCCTTTCGTTTGTTGGAAAAGCAACACCTGATTGAGTTGCAGCCGCGCAAGGGCGCACGGGTGTGCGACGTCACTGATGAGCAGGTTCACGACCTTTACGACTTCCTGTTCATGCTGCTGTCGCGACTGGCTGGCCAGGCCGCCAGCAACTGGATGCCCGGCCAGATTGAGGACATGGTGGAAATGCTGCCGCAACTGGAGCAGTACTATCAGGGCAATGACCTGCCCGCCGCCCACCAGCTGGCCTTCCGCTTTGTCGAACTGGCCACGGAACGTTTTGCCAACAACCGCTACCTGGCCGATGACATTATCGACCTGATCCCCCTGCTCAAGCGTTATACGTTTATCGCCCTGCAGGAAGACACCTCCGAGTTCGACGTTTCCCTGCAGCTGTTCAAGCGCCTGCTGGTCAACGTGGTCGGCCGTAACACCGCCGATGCCGAAGCAGACATTCGCGAATACGGCGAAAACCAGTGCCAGATCGTCCTGCACGCCATCGCCAAACGCCGCAACGCAGCGTAAAAAGCAATGAATAGTTAATAATGAATAATTAATAA